>DATLLM010000294.1:0-5462 GCA_035537855.1 Chloroflexota bacterium
CAGGGAGAGGGGGTTGGGGGAGAGGGCTCCTCAGAGAACTAGAGAATCGGCTTATCCGGAGGGTGGTACCCCGGCATCTCCGCCAGGGCCACCTCCGGATCGATCACCGGCCGCGGGCTGGTCGTTGACTGCCACGGCCGCCCGCAGCGGGCGGAGATGACCGCCCACTCGGCCGCGGTCAGGTTCCCGTGGTGGTGGTAGAGGAAGCGCTCGAGCCCGGCGTCCCCGGCGGCCGCCAGCATCCGGTCGAGGTCGAAGGCGGTGAAGGGCTCGCCGTCGTGCGGCTTCCGCCCGGCGTCGACCCAGGGGCAGACCCGCTCGGCGTCGCCGAAGGCGAGCAGCGCCCGCTCCGTCTCCCGCGCCACCACCCGGTCGAAGAACGCCTGGGGGAAGCCCAGGTCGAAGTCCCGGAGGGACGCGACCCCGGGCAGCTCGATCCCGAACAGGGCCCGCACCACCTGCAACGCGCCGGCCTCGCTCAACCCGCTGTTCCACTCGCAGAGGGTCTGCACGTAGCGGGCGACGGTGCCGTACATCCCGTCGAAGCCGCGGTGCCAGAAGTAGTGCTTCGGCAGCAGCACGTCGAGGCACCCTTCGAGGCGGGCGTAGTCGTAGCCGCAGAGGGCGGCGAAGGCGGCCGTGCGCGGGCCGGCGGCCACTTTCAGGGGGCGCCGGGCGTGGGACTGGGCCTGCGCCCGCACCTGGCCGAAGGTCTCGGTCAGCGAGTCCATCCGGAAGGCGAGCCACTCCGCCAGGCCGGGGTCGTTCCCCAGCAGCCCGAACGCGCCGAGGAAGCCCCCCTCGCCCGCGCCCCAGAGGCGCACCTCCCGGTCGGTGAGGCGGTGCAGGCGCGCGTAGAGGCGGTCCTTCGCCGCCACCAGGCGGGAGTAGCTGTACCCCAGGCGCTCGACGCCCTCGGCCACCGACTCGGGCAGCTCGTCGAAGATGTACGAGCGCCGGTTCTGGTGGAAGGTGGCGATCTCGTAGCCCCACTCGGGGCCGTCCATCACCGCCCCGTCGGCCATGGGGTACTGCTCCATGGCGTCCACCATGCGCGACGCGGCCGCGGTGCGGGTCACCTCGTCCACCAGGATCGGCCCCCGGGCCGGGGGCCCCCCGTAGTGCGGGCAGAAGAGCCACACCTGCCAGCCCCGCGCTTTCGCCGCTTCGAGGGTCCGGGTCAGGCGGTCGCGCCGCTCGCGCACCACCCGCTCCGCCTCCGGCGCCCCCGCCGCCGCGGCGCCGAACGCCGGCCACCACAGCGAGCTCCCGTCCGGGCGCGGTGGCTGCAACCCGAAGCGGGCGTACACCTCAGGGTCGGGATCGAAGGTGTACGTCTTGTCCGCGAAGGACAGGGGGCCGATCACCATCCCGTCCACGCCGCCCGCCTCCCAGGCGTCGAAGAGCCGCTCGTGATCGTCCATCACCGGCTCCAGGTGACGCATCACGTCCATCCACAGGCGCATCAGGGTCTCCTCTCGTCCCGCTCGTCCCGCGCTCCGGTGGGCGATTCGCTCGTCCCGGTTGCCGCGCCCTGGCCGTCGCGCGGCGCCGGCGCCACCCGGCGCGGCCGCGCGTACAGCACCCCGAGGGGGGGCAGGGTGAGGCGCAGGCGCTGGGCGAAGCGCCCCTGCCCCTGTCCCTGCCCCGGGGGCGCCCACAGGCGCCCCGGGTTCCCGGCGCCGCTGCCGCCGTAGGCGGTGGCGTCCGTGTTCAGGACCTCCTCCCACTCGCCCGGCACCGGGACGCTCACCGGGTAGTCCTGGCGCACCACCGGGGTCAGGTTGCAGACCACGACCAGCACGTCCCCCGGCTGCTGCCCGCGGCGCAGGAAGGCGATCACGCTGCCCTGCGCGTCGCCGCTCTCGATCCAGTCGAACCCCCGCGGCCGGGAATCGAGCTGGTGCAGGGCGGGCAGGGTGCGGTAGTGCCGGTTGAGGTCGCGCACCAGGGCCTGCACCCCGCGGTGAAGCGGGGCCTGACTGCCCCCTTCGCCCCCGCGCTCCAGCAGGTGCCAGTCCAGACTCCGCCCCTCGCTCCACTCCGCCCACTGCCCGAACTCCCCGCCCATGAAGAGCAGCTTCTTGCCCGGGTGGGCGTACTGGTAGGCGTAGAGGGCGCGCAGGTTGGCGAAGCGCTGCCAGTCGTCGCCCGGCATCTTGGTCAGCAGCGCTTTCTTGAGGTGCACCACCTCGTCGTGGGACAGGGGCAGCAGGTACTGCTCGTCGAAGGCGTACCAGATGGGCCAGGTGAGGCGCCCGTGGAGCGTGCTGCGGCGCACCGGGTCGGCGGCGAAGTACTCGAGGGAGTCGTGCATCCAGCCCAGGTTCCACTTGTAGTCGAAGCCCAGGCTGGTGCGCTCACCCTCCCCCGGCAGATGGGTCACCCAGGCGTACGACGTCGACTCCTCGGCGATCGTCATCGCCCCCGGCGCCGTCTCGTGCACCGTCTCGTTCAGCCGGCGCAGGAAGTCGGTCGCGTCCAGGTTCTCCCGTCCGCCCAGGCGATTCGTGCCCCAGTGACTCTCCGGCCGGGCGTGGTCGAGCCAGATCATCGAGGCGACGGCGTCCACCCGGAAGCCGTCGATGTGGTACTCCTCGAGCCAGAAGCGGGCGCTGCCCAGCAGGAAGTTGCGCACCTCAGCCCGGCCGTAGTCGAAGATGTACGTCCCCCAGACGGGGTGCTCGCCGATTCGCGGGTCGTGGTGCTCGTAGAGGTACCCGCCGTCGAAGCGCCCCAGCCCGTGCCCCTCCTTGGCGAAGTGGGCCGGCACCCAGTCCAGGATCACCCCCAGCCCGGCGCCGTGGCAGGCGTCGACGAAGGCCTGCAGGTCCTCCGGCGCCCCGTAGCGCGCCGTCGGGGCGTAGTACCCGCTCACCTGGTACCCCCAGGAGGCGTCTGAGGGGTACTCGGTGACCGGCATCAGCTCGACGTGGGTGTAGCCCAGATCGCGCACGTAGGGCGGCAGCTGCTCGGCCAGCTCGCGGTAGGTCAGGGGGCGGTCGCCCGCTTCCGGGACGCGCCGCCAGGAGCCGGCCTGCACCTCGTAGATCGTCAGCGGCCGGTCCGGGCGCTGCCGGTCCGGCCGCCCGGCGACCCACTCCGCGTCCGTCCAGGCGAAGGCCCGCAGGGCGTCCAGATCGTGCACCACCGAGGCCGTCCCCGGCGGGGCCTCGCTGCGCAGGGCGAAGGGGTCGGCCTTGTCCGCTGCCGGCGCCGCTCCCCGCGGCACGATGCGGTACTTGTACTGCGTTCCCGGCCCGGCGCCGGGGACGAACGATTCCCAGATCCCGGTCGCCCCCCGCCGGGTCATCGCCTCGCCGGCGTCGCTCCAGCCGTCGAAAGCGCCGATCACGGCCACGGCCACCGCGCCCGGGGCCCAGACGGCGAAGCGCGTCCCGGCGACGCCGTCCACGGTCACGGGGTGCGCCCCGAACCGCTCGTACGGGCGCCGGAAGGTGCCCTCGGCCAGGAGATAGAGGTCGTGCTCGCTCAGGAGCGGGCCCGGCGCCGCCATGGGGGGCCTCCTGCTGGTCGTCCGGTCACCCCAGCGGTCAACCGTACAGCTCGACGAAGAGGTCGCGGTTGGCGGTCACCCAATCCAGCAGCCGGTCGACCCCCGCCGCGGGCGCCACCTGCGGCGCCCACCCCAGCTCGCGACGCGCCTTGCCGATGTCCGCGACGAAGACTCGCTGGTCGCCCGGACGCCAGGCCTCGAACGCCGGCTCCAGGGAGCGCCCCAGGCGCCGCTCCAGGTGGGCGATCAGCTCCAGCAGGGAGAGGGTGTGGCCCGGCCCCCCGCCGACGTTGAAGACCTGCCCCTTGACCGCCGCGATCGCCTCGATCGCCCGGTCGTAGGCGTCGAGCAGGTCCTCGACCCAGAGCACGTCCCGCACCTGCATCCCGTCCCCGTAGACGGTGATCGGCCGCCCCAGGGCCCCGGCGATGCAGAACCAGGCCACCCAGCCCTGATCCTCCACCCCCAGCTGCCGCGGGCCGTAGATGCAGGACTGGCGCAGGGTGACCGTGGGCAGGCCGTAGATCCGGGCGTAGTCCGCCGTGTACTGGTCGGCCGCCCCCTTGCTGCACCCGTAGGGCGAGTGGAAGTCCAGCTGCTGGGTCTCGCTCACGCCCTGGGGGAGGGCGGCGTAGGCGTAGCGCCCCCCGTGCTCCACGATGCCCACGTCCTCCATCCCGCCGTACACCTTGTTCGTCGAGGCGTAGAGCAGGGCCCGCAGGCGGGGCAGGCGGCGCGCCGCTTCGAGGACGTTGAAGGTGCCAAGGGCGTTGATCTCGAAGTCCTCGCGCGGGTTGACCACCGAGGTGGTCACCGCCACCTGTCCGCCGAGGTGCAGCACCACCTCGGCGTCGGCGTGCGCGGCGAAGACGGCGTCGACCGCCTCGCTCGCCCGCAGGTCGGCCCGGGCCAGGGTCAGGCCGCCACCGGAAACGGCCCCCGGGTGCTGCCCCTGGAGCCACGACCAGTTCCGCTCGGCGCCCCGCCGGGAGAGATTGTCCAGGACCACAACCTCGTTCCCGCGGGCCAGCTGCCGGGCGGCGGCGTTGCTGCCGATGAACCCGGCGCCCCCGGTGATGATGACCTTCACGTGGCGGTACTGTAACGCCTACCGGCTCAGGCGGTCGAGCGTCTCCACCTCTTCGGGCGTCAGGCGCCAGCCGAGCGCGCCGGCGTTGTCCCGGGCCTGGTCGGGGCGCTTGGCGCCGGGGATGGGCAGGGCGCCGCGGCAGAGCAGCCAGTTCAGCGCCACCTGCGCCGGCGTCTTCCCCCCGTGCGCCTCCCCGGCGGCGCGCAGCGCCGCCACGAGCGGGACGAGCGTCTCCGGGTGCGGCCCGGCCCGCCGCCGCCGCCGGGCCGGCGGGGGGCGCCCGGGGCCGTACTTGCCGGTCAGCAGACCCTGCTCCAGCGGGCTGTAGGCCATCAGGGTGACGTTCAGCTCGCGGCAGGCCGCGAGGACGCCGTCGCGCTCCGGGCTGCGATGCAGCAGGCTGTAGTGCACCTGGTTGGAGGCCAGGGGGATGCCCCGCCGGGCGAGGGCGGCGTGGGCCCGCCTGAGGTCGGCGGCGGTGTAGTTGGAGACCCCGACGGCCCGGGTCAATCCGGCCTGCACCGTCTCCGCCAGGGCGTCCATGCGCCGCGCGACCGAGAACACCGGCAGCGGCCAGTGCAGCTGGTAGAGGTCGACCCGGGGCAGCCCCAGCCGGCTCAAGCTGCCCCGCAGCGCGGCGACGGCGTCCCCGTGGCGCAGGCGCCAGGGGTAGGGGAAGAACTTGGTCGCCACCACCGCCGTCTCCGGGCGCAGCCCGCGCTCGCGGATGAAGCGCCCCAGCAGGCGCTCGGACTCGCCCCAGCCGTACAGCTCGGCCGTGTCGAACAGGGTCAGCCCCGCCCCCAGGCTGGCCGCGAACGCCCCGCGGCAGTCTCCCTCGTCGTAGTCCCGGCC
>DATLLM010000295.1:0-11847 GCA_035537855.1 Chloroflexota bacterium
AACTTCGCCATCACCGTGCCCATCGCCATCGCCCTGGGCTTCGACAAGCCGTCGCCCGGGCTGATGGAGCGCAAGCCACGCCCCCTCCAGCAGCCGGTGCTCTCGCGGGCGCAGTGGATGCGCATCGTGCTGCTGGGGGTCGTCATGGCGGCCGGCACCTTGCTCGTTGAGGCCTACTTCGGCTCCGTCTCGGCCGTGCTGGCGGCCTCCATGGGGGCGACGGTCTTCTCGCTCTACAACATCTTCGCCGGGCTGAGCAGCCGGGACGAGACGCAGACCGCGGTCTCCCGTGACCTGCTGGCCGACCGGCGCCAGGTGGGCCTCTACGGGCTGGCCCTGTTGCTGACTATTCTGGCGACGGAGCTGGGCGTCCTGCAGCGCATCCTCGGGACGACGTCTCTCAGCGGCGACCAGTGGCTCCTGGCGATCGCCGTCGCCGCGACCGTGCTCGTGGTCGACGAGGTGATCAAGTTCGTGCTGCGCCGGCGCCGCAGCGCTGCGCCGGTCCCGGCGGCGGCGGCCGTCCCGGCGGCCCCGGTCCCGGCCTGAGCCGGGACCGGGACTCCCGCCGGACCGGGAGAGCGGGGGCCGCTCAGGACTCGACCCCGGACTCGGGGACGGCCCGGTGTCGCGGGCGCCGCCCCCCGACGTTGGCCACCAGCAGCGCCACCACCGTCACCAGGTACAACTGGCCGAGCAGGGCCTCGGTCACCGCCAGCAGGCGGCCCACGTCGCCGCGGGCCGCGAGGTCGCCGTAGCCGACGGTGGTCAGGGTGACGAAGCTGAAGTAGAGGTAGTCGATCGCTCGGGGGGAGTCCGCCGTGGCGAAGAACGGGCCCCCGCCGAGCACGGTCGTCAGGGCGAACACGAGGGCGAAGCCCAGCCCCACCAGCAGGTAGATGCACAGCGCGCCCAGGACCGTCGCCGGGCTGATCACGGGGTGCCGCAGGAGTCGCCGGACGATCGCCGGCGGCGTGGCCACCACCAGCAGGACGGCCACGGCGGTGGGCACGGCCGTGGCCAGGGCTGCGTGGCCGGAGGCGACGGCCAGCAGGCCGAAGGCGGCGGCGACCACCACGAACAGCCGGGCCCAGCGCAGCGTGTAGGCCGGCGCCTGCGAGGTGTGCAGCGCGAACAGCAGCGTCCCGGCGAGAACGAGCAGCAACGGCAGCAGGTTCCATCCGGGAGCGCTGGCCAGCGCCATCAGGGCGACGGCGGTCAGGATCAGCACCAGCACCAGCCCGTAGCGGTCTGGCGCAGCCAGCCGCTCGCGCCAGCCCGCGCCGGGGGCGGCGATCGCGGGCGGCGCGCTACGGCGGCGGCCGCCGGGAGCCAGCCTGCGCGCGGCGGCCCTGGCCCGGCGTGCCGCGCGGCGTTCAGCTCCCTCCGGATTGGCCGGGCGCATCCCCCGGCGCTTCCCCCTCGATTCGTCGCCGTCAATCGTCCTCCGGCCGGCCCGCCTGGCCGACCGCAGCGGGCGGCGCAGCGGAGTTCGGCGCGGCAGGCGGCGCCGTCGTCGGGTGGGCCCCGGGCGCCGCGGGGGCCCCGGGCGCCGCGTGGGCCCGGGCCATCAGGGCGATGGTCAGGGAGACGACGCCCAGCACCAGTCCCACGGCCAGGCCGAACGCCAGGATGTTGGCGCTGCCGTCCCAGGTCACGGCGCTGCCCAGGAAGGTCACCGCCAGCAGCACCGCCACCACCCCCAGCAGGCGCTCCTTGAGGTCGTCCAGGCTGGTGATCCGCAGCCACGGCGGCATCGGCAGACCGGGGTCGACGAACAGCTCGTAGAGGCCGACGGCGATGATGTAGAGCACGGTGCCCAGCAGGAACAGGTCGATGATCGTCACCAGCTCGACCTGCAGCACCTTGACCGCGCCTTTCTGGAAGAGGTCGCCACTCCCGAAGGTCTGGACGATGACCGCCGCCGTCGCCAGGCCGCCGTAGACCAGGGCGGTGGCCGAGGCGGCGAACGACCCGAGGACGGCGACCACGATGAAGTAGCGGCTGCTGGCCAGGATGCGCCGCACCACCCTGTTCACGACCGGGCCTCCGTCGCCGCCCGGCGCGAGCGCCCGGCGGGATTGTTGCGCTTCTGGGCCTCGAGCTCCGCGTCGGCGAGGGCGCCCTGGGCCTTCGGCTGGCCCGGCTGCAGCAGCCGGGCCAGCGTCTGGCTCATGCCGTCTCCTTCCGGAGCCCCGGCGACCGGCGCCGGCGACGCCGCCGGCGGGCGACCCCACGGATGAGACCGGGCATCGCTACGCCCCCTGCTCGCTCGATTCCGCCGCGTCGAGCGCCGCCAGGATGGCCTGTACGGGGATCCGTCCCGACGCGACCAGCTGGGCGCCGCCCTGGCGCAGGGCGACGGCGAACGGCGCCGCCCAGCGGTTCTCGTAGACCAGGAGTCCGGCCGCGCTATCCGGAGCGATGGCCGCGGCCGCCTCGTCGAAGTCCGCCTGCCCGAGGAGCCCCGAGGACGCGCCCTCGAAGACCGCGAACTCCGGTCCGAGGTCCGCGACGGCGACGTGGCGCACCGTGCCGTCGGACTCCTTCCGGATGAACGCCAGGTCGAGGACCCGGATGATCCCCCGGTCGACGAGGTCGACCAGGAGCGGCAGTCCCTCGCCCGCCGTCTGGCGGTGCGGGAACTCGATGACGAAGAAATCGATTGGGCCCATCTGGTCGACCTGATCGGCTTCCGGTTGTCCGTTGCTCACGTCGTCACCTCACGGAGGGTCGCTGCCCGCATCGTTTCCCTTGCACGGAGCCCGGCATGGCACGGAGCGGGGGTGGGCGCAGGCGAGCGCCATCGCCAGGCGCTCCCCTGACGCGTTGCCCCGGCGTCTCAGAGCGTTGCCCGCCGGCCCTGCGCCATCGTCCCGGAACCGGGCCCCCCGCACATCCCCCGCGGCGGGGGATCAGGTGTCTACTGGGTCGGGCGGCGACCGGCCGCCGCCGGCCGCCGCCCGCATCCGGCGTCGGTCGGGCGACCGCAGCGGGGTCACCCGGCCACGCTCGCGTTCGGGCCGGCCGGGGCGGTCGCTTGCGGCACTCCGGCCGGCGCCGCAGGCGCCGCGCTCCCGTCACCGTCACCGTCACCGTCACCGTCTCCGAGGGTCACAGAGAGCCAGCGGCTGGCGGGGTAGTGGTCGAGCACCACCATCTTCACCAGCACCGTCAGGGGGACGGACAGCAGGGCCCCAACGGGCCCCAGGATGAATCCCCACAGCACGAGGGAGAGGATGGTCACGATGGCGGCGACGTCCAGCCCCCGACCGAGCAGGCGCGGGCCCAGCACGCTGTCCACCAATCCGTTGATCAACTGGTAGCCGACCAGGACGATCAGCGCCGTGCCCGGTCCGTGCTGGAGGAGGGCCACCAGCACCGGAGGGATCAGGGCGATGAGGTAGCCGATGCTGGGGATGAAGCTCATCAGGAACGAGAGCACCCCCCACAGCAGGGCGAAGTCGACGCCCAGGACGCTCAGCAGCACCACGTCCCCGGTGGCGGCGAGCAGCCCCAGGCCGGCCTTGATGCTGATGAAGTCGCTCAGGGCGCGGGCGTAGCGGGTCAGGCGCTCCACGACCGGACGCTCGGCCCCCAGGCCCCGCCGCAGCCGGGCGGGGAAGCCGCGGGCGTCGACCAGCATGAAGAGGAAGAGGTACAGCATCCAGCCGACGCTGGCGACCGCCCCCACCAGCCCCCCGATGAAGGACAGGACGACACTCAGCGCCGAGTCCAGGCTCTGCTGCACGACGTCGGCGCCGGGCCCGGCGTCGACACCCCGCGCCGCGAGCCCCGCTTGCACCGCCGCCACCTGTGCGCCCGCCTCTTCCCGGTAGGTGGGCAGGGCGACCGCCAGCTGCGCCACCGAGCCGGCGACGAACCAGAGCACCGCGAGGGTGACCAGCACCACGGCCAGGCCCAACAACCCGCCGGCCAGGCCCGGAGACGCCCCGCGCCCGACGAGCCAGCGCCGCACCGGGCTGATGACCATGACGATCAGGAGCGCCAGGAGCACGGGGGACAGGATGTCGGCCGCCGCCTTCAGGCCGGCCAGGATGATCACCAGGCTGGCCAGGACGACCAGGAATCGGGTCAGGTCCGGCGCGCCGGCGGAGTCCGCGTCCGGCGTGGTCACCGGCCTGAGCACAAGCGTTCCTCCTCCGCGCTGGCGACGCCGGCGCACCCGGGGATCGGCGACGGTCGACGCAGGGCATCCCGGAAGCCCCGGGCGGCCCGGGCGGTCCGGACCGACACCCCGCCGCCGGCCAGGGGCTCCGCCGCGGCGGCGGGACCTTGCGCCGCCGCCCGCCCGTCAGCCGGCTTGCGAAACGCTCCGGTGCCGCCCGGGCAGAGGTCGGCGTCGCGGCCGGCGCGTGCCGGTGCCACCATACTCCGGGAACGCGCACGGAGCCACAACGGGATTCGCAGCGGGCCCGACGTCTCCAGGCAGCCCCCGGTCACCACCTAGCGAAACCACGCCCGCACCAGGGCGATCTCGTCCTGCAGCGCGGAGTGCGGTTGCGGGGCCGCTTGACTCGCCGCCGGGCGGGCCCGGCGCCGCATGGCGACACCGGTGAGGGTGAGGGCGACCGCGGTCGCCGCGAGGGCGACCGCGCCGGCAGCCAGGAAGCGGCCGGGCGGCGCCGGCGCGGCGCCGCCGGCGAGGCGCCGGGCCTCGGCCCGCCGGTACACGGGGTAGCTGGGGGCCATGACCACCCGGTTGTAGACCAGCTTGAGCAGGGTGGTGCTCACCCCCGGCGCCCGGCGGTCCTCGTCCGCGTCGATCATGGCCAGGAAGGGGCTGTTGAGCCGGCGGGCCCGGGACGACCAGGCGGCGCACTCCTCAGGCGTCCGGCCGCCGCGGCGAACCAGCTCGGCCGCGGCGGCGCCGTCGTCGGGCTCGCGGCGCAGCACGAGCAGGACGGCCTCGTTGTCGAAGTCGAGGAAGCGCAGCAGCTGGGCGTCCATCGGGTCGTTGACGCCGAAGAGGTAGTCGCCCAGGAGGTCCCGCCCGGCGGCCTCGCCTTCCAGCACGCGGCGGCCTTTGTCGATCAGGCGGGGGAGCCAGAACACCCCGGCGGCGGCGTCGCGGCCTGAGTGGGCGGGCATCCAGGCGCCGTCGGGCGCCGTCTCGGCGGGCGTCGCGGTGGTCACGGTTCCTGCCTCCTCTTGCCCTCCAGCATACGCGCACCGGCAGCCCGAGCAGCCATGGTCGATACCCCCTCTCGCTCCCGTCGCCCGTCCCGGGGACCGTAGCCGGTGATCGCCGGCGCCCGGCACCGCTCCCCTCACCACCGGGCCGCCGGCGACTCACCCTTGTCGGCGCGCCGGGCGGGCTCAGCTCCCGCCGGGGGTGTACCGCGCCACCCGCGCGCCGCCGGCCCGCTCCAGCACCAGATCCGGCCCCTCGAAGCGGTAGGACTGCGCCGTGGGCAGCGCGGCCAGGTAGGCCGCCTCCTGCTCCATCACCCCGGGCGGCTCGGCGCAGGCCATCCGGGTAGCGGCCACCGGCCCGATGCGCAGCGCGTCCGGCCCGCCGCCGAGGGTGTAGGCGGCGTTGTAGCTGTTGCAGCCGGCCGTGCCGGCGACGCTCCCGTCCGCGAATCTGGCGGTGATCCTGGTACCCGCGAGGACCGAGACGACCGCGCCGCTGCCGTTGTTGTAGTCGATGGCCAGCCATTCGGGGCCTTCCAGCGAGCGCTCCGGCTGGGGGACGTACGCCACCTGCACCCGCCCGTCCGCCGCCTGGAGCAGCAGGAGATTGCCCACCGTAGCGAAGCGCATCGTCCGCTGCAGGGCCCCGAGATAGGCCGCTTCCTGCTGCATCACTCCGGGCGGCTCGGCGCAGGCCATCTGCGTCGACGCCACCGGCCCGATGCGCAGCGCGTCCGGCCCGCCGGCGAGCGAGTAGCCCGCACTGTAGCTGTTGCAGCCGGCCGCGCCGCTGACCACTCCCCGCTGAAAGGTGGCCGTCACTTCGGTGTCCGGCAGCACGGGGAGCAGCCGGCCGGCCGGCCCGGGCCCGGCGTAGAAGAGGGCCAGCCAGGGCGCCCCCTCCAGGTCGGCCGCGGCCGCCGGCGCCGCCACCCCCGCCGCCGCGACGGAGGTGAGGGCGACGCCGAGCGCGGCCCCGCCGTACCGGACAGCGGCGCGCCGCCGCGCGCGGGCGGGCGCTGCGAGCGCCCCGAACTCCGAGTCGATCACGGCCGATCCTCCCTCTGATCACGAGCGTGAACCCTCTCCAGCCGGCGTCCTGCTCGTGGCCGCCCCGACCACGTCGCCGTTCCCGGCGCCCGTCGTGGCGTCCCTGGCCCGAAGGCGTGAGTCGCCCGACGGCGGCGCCGAAGGCCACAGGCGGGCGCCGGGAGCGGATATGTTGGACGTCTGAGACCCCCGGCGGGGACAGCGCGGCCGGGATCGCCGGCCGCGCGACGCCGGGCGGGCGTGACGGAATTACGGCGCCGGCGACTCGCGCGTGGGAGCGGACACCGGCGCCGGATCGGAGGACGCCTCCGGTGCCGCCCCCGCGGCCTCCCCGCCGGCCTCGCCCTGCGCCGCCCGGGCCTCCTGGATGACGGCTTCCGCCTGCTCGACGGCGGCTCTGGCCTCGGCGGCGGCCCCCTCCTCGATCAGCTCAGCGGCGACGAGCACCTCGATCGCCTCCTGCGCGGCCGCCTCCTCGATCAGCCCGGCGGCGATCAGCGCCCGCGCCGCCTCGGCGGCGGCGGCCTGCTTCACCGCTTCGGCCGCTTCCACCGTGGCCAGGGCGTCCAGGATGGCGGCGCCCTTCACCGCGTCGGCCAGGGCGATGGTCGTCTCGGCCTCGACCACGGCGCGCACCTCTGCGCCAACCAGCATCAGCGCCTCAGGGGTCAGGAACCCCTGCATCAGGGGCACGCCCCCGGCGCCCCGTACGGCCCCCTTGAGCGCCGCGGCCCAGGTGTGCTCGATCAGCAGCAGCAGCGCCGCCGTCCCGGGCTCGAGCGAGTCCTGGACGTTCTGCAGGTCGGCCAGCCCGAGCCCGAAAGCCCCCTGGGCTACCGCCTGCGCCGCCGATTCGGCCATCGCCACCCCGGTCTCCGTCCCCCCCGCGGCCACGCCCATCAGCATCCCGGTCAGCGCCCCCATCGTGGCCCGCTGCTCCGTCGTCAAGTCGCTCTCGCGCATCGCGGCGCTGACCTGGCCCTGGTCGTCCTTGCGCACGAACAGGGCGTCGATCAAGCGGATCACGCCCCGCCCGCGCAGGTCCGTCAGCGACCGGATGATCTCGCCCCGGAACTGCGCCTCCTTGGGGAAGCCGATGACCACCAGCTGGATGGGGCCGATCTGCGAGACCTGCCCGGAATTGTCCTCCACGGTACCGTCTCCTTTCTGCTCGTTCGGTCGTATTCTGGCCCGCCCGGGTGGGCCCGGAACGCGGCCCGCGCGGTGCGGCTAGCCGGCGCCCTGCATCATGTCGATGGCGACGCACATGGCGACCGCCAGCAGGGGATCGATCGTGCCCGGGACGACTTCGATGCCGTAGGTGTTGCGGATGCGGAACCAGCGCTTGGAGATGGTGGCCACCGGCCGCCGGTTCTGCTCGATGGTGTATTCGTGGTAGAGGATGTTGCCCTGCGTCTCCAGGCCCCCCCGGCCCGGCAGGTCGATCGAGTAGCGATCGCGCAGGGGCGTGATCAACGCCTTGCGGATCCTGGCGGCGGTGCCGCCGTGCGCGTCGTACAGGGTCATCGTCTCCCGGACGCGGACCATCTTCTCCTGGATCTTGTAGCGCTCCTGGCCCTGCATGTCCTTGAACAGCAGGGTGTCGCGGATGCGCAGCGCCTTGCCGTCCACCCAGTACACGCGCTCCCCGCGGGCGTTCTCCACGTAGAAGTCGTCGCCGAAGGCGAACAGACGCTCCTGCACCCGGAAGCGATTGCCGAGCGCCTCGGCCGGCCCCTCCGGCGGCGCCCCCGGCGGCGCCGCTGCCGGGGCCACACCCGGTGCGCCACCGCGGCGCATGCCCATCCCGCGAAACATGGGGCCGTCCTCCTTCGTGCCCGCCTGACCCGGCCGGCGGATCGGCTCGCTCCGCCGTCGCGCTCCCCGATCCAGCGTGTCCGGCATCATCGCGCGGCCGCGACCGGCGCGCATCCCCCGCCATGGGGGAGAAGATGTCCAGACGCCGGCGCGTCCGGTCAGCGCTCGAGGATCGCGCGCTTCTGCGCTTCGACCTCGGCGTCGCTGAGCACGCCCTGGGCCCTCAGCTCTCCCAGCTGGCGGAGCCATCTCAGCTTGGCGTCCATGCCGGCGGCCGGCGGGCCGGCCGCCGGCGGGGCCTGGTACGGCGCCGGCGGGCGAGTGGGCGGCGGCGCCGGCTGGGGAGCGGGCCGCGGCGCCGGCTGGAACAGCGGCCGCTGGTAGCGCCCGGTCGGGGGCGGCATCGCCAGCTGCCGCGCGTACGCTTGCTGCGCGGCGGCCCCCGCCTGGCCGTCGGCCGGGACCTGGCCAGGGGCCTGGGCCTGGGCCTGGGCCGCCCAGCGGCCGGCCTGGCGGCGGGAGACGCCGTTCGACACGGCCGTCCAGGTGCCGGCGACCACCGCCGTGCGCGCCACCCCGCGAAGGAGTCCGGGCATCTCTCCACCTCCGTCTCGCTCGGTCCCGTGGCGCCGAGCACCGCCTGCCCCTGGAGTCTGCGCCCACGACGGGCGCCGGACAGGCTGTGGACTCTGCCCTGGAGTGTCCCCAGGGCGTGCTCACGTTCTGCTCAGGCGCCGCGTCTCCGACGGCGGATCAGGTGGCAGGGGCCGCGGTCGCGGCGCGAGAGGCACCGGCGGGGTCGTACCGCCGGCGGTCCGTGAGCAGGGCCGGAGCAGCGCGTCCGGCAGCGTGAGGCGAGCGCACGCGACGGCTCCCGCGCGGCGGCCCGTCGCGTCGTGGCCCGGGAGTCGCCGCCAGCCCCCAGCGAAGGACCCCTGATGAGCACGTCTGCGTCGCCGGCGCCGCCGGCGGTCTCCAGCAACCCCGCGCCCCTGGCTGCGAGCAGCGCGCCGGCTGCGCGACCGCGCGTGGTCGTCCTCGGTGGGGGCTTCGCGGGGGTCGGCGCCGCCCGGAAACTGAAGGACGTGGCGGTGGACGTCGTGCTGATCGATGCCCACGACTACCACACCTTTCAACCGCTCCTGTACCAGGTTGCCAGCGGTCTGCTCGAGACCTCCGCCGTCGGGCACCCGTTGCGCGACCTCCTCCGTAAGCAGCCGAACGCCACCGTCCGCCAGTCGACGGTGGCGGGCGTCGACCTGGCGCGGCGCGAGGTGCGCTTCGAGGACATGGCGCCGCTCGCCTACGACTACCTCGTGCTGGCGCTCGGCGCTCGCGTCCACTTCTTCGGCACCGAGGGCGCCGCCGAGCACGCCTTCCCGCTCTACACGCTCGTCGACGCCGTGCGCCTGAAAGAGCACCTCTTACAGCGGTGGGCGGCGGCAGACCGCGATCCGGCGCTGGTGGCCGACGGCGCGCTCAACGTCGTCGTCGTCGGCGGTGGCCCGACCGGCGTCGAGAGCGCCGGGGCGCTGATCGAGCTCTACCGGGCCGACATGGCGAAAGACTACCCCCACGTCCGCCAGGCGGCGGCCCGCGTCACCCTGGTCGAGGCGGGCCCGGACCTCTTCAGCACGTTCAAGCCGGACCTGCGCGCCTACGCCAGGCGGGCGCTGGAGGTGCGCGGCGTCGAGGTGCTGCTGGGTGAGCGCGTGGCCGCCGTGACGCCGAAGCAGGTCACCCTGGCGTCCGGCAAGGTGCTCCCGGCGCACACCGTCGTCTGGGGTGCCGGTCTCCAGGGGCACCCGCTCGCCGGATCGCTGGGGCTCGAGCTGCAGCGGGGCCGCCGGCTCGTCGTCGGGCCGGAGCTGAGCGTACCCGGTCATCCGGAGCTGTTCGCCGTCGGCGACATCGCGTGGATCGCGGACGCGGGCGGGGCGCTGCCGCAGCTCGGCTCGGTCGCGATGCAATCCGGCGAGCACGCGGGCGAGACGATCGCCCGCCGCGTCGCGGGCCTGCCCCCGGCACCGTTCGCCTACGTCGACAAGGGCAGCATGGCGGCCATCGGGCGCGGGACCGCCGTGGTGCAGCTGCGCCGGGGGCGGACGCTCAAAGGCAAGGCGGCTATGCTCACCTGGGGCCTGGTGCACCTGGCGCTGCTCCCCTCGGGAGAGGACCGCGTCAAATCGCTGGTGAGCTGGATCTGGGCCGGATTCACGCGCGAGCGCACCGCCCGGATCACCCTGGCGGCGGCCTCCGGGCGCGAACGGGAGAGCGGGGCCCCGCCGGCTGCCGGGCGCTAGCCGGCGGGGCCCCGCCGCGCGCAACCGTGCTCAGGCCAGCGGCAGGAGGCCCAGCTCCGCGGCCCGGCGGACGGCCTGCCGGCGGTCGCCGACCCCGAGCTTGGCGTAGAGGTTCGCCGTGTGGGTCTTGACCGTCTCCGTCGACACCACCAGGTCGGCGGCGATCTCCTTGTTGATCCAGTTGCGGCGGAGCCGGTCGAGCACCTCGAGCTCCCGGGCCGTGAGCGGCTCCACCAGCCGCTCGGGCGCCGGCCCCGGGGGGCCGGCCGGCGGCGCAGCCGCTGCGACGGGCGGACCGGGGAAGGCCGGCGCGACGCAGGCGGCGAGCACCGCCCGCCGGTACGCCGGGCCGGGGCGCTCGGCCACCACGAGGCGCAGCAGCGCGACCAGCGGCGCGCCGAGGTCGAGGAAGGAGCGCACCAGGCTGCCGGGCTCGCCCAGATCCAGCGCCCGACCGAGCGAGTCGAGCGCGGGCGCCGTCGCCCCCAGCGCGTGCTGCGCCACCGCCCGCAGCGCCAGCGCCTGCACCTGCCGGGTGACCAGGTGCAGGCGCTCGGTCTCGGCCAGGATGGCGTCCACGTCGGCGAGCGCGGCCGCGAGCGCGGCCGCGGGCGACGGCGCCTCCGGGGCCAGGCAGAACCTCGCCCACGCCCGCGTCAGGGGCGGGCAATCCAGCACCGTGTCCAGCCAGTGCGCCGGGAGGCCGCCGGACGTGGGCAGCCACGAGCGCGCCGGGGCGAGCTCGCCGCGCAGGAGGGCGAGGCGCACCCGGAAGGCCCCCACCCGGGCGAGCTCACCGGAGTTGGCCGTCCGCAGGAGCGCATCGGAGAGCCGGTCGAGCACGCCCTCCGCCTCGCCGGCGCGGCCCTGCGCTTGCAGCGCGCAGGCCAGGCCGAAGGAGGCGATGCGCAGCGGCATCAAGCGCAGGTGGTCGCGCGTCTCCAGCACCACCGCCATGTGCCGCGCCGCCTCCTGGAGGTGGTTCCACTCGTACTCCACCGCGCCCAGGAGGACGTGGCCCCAGCACCGGGCGTTCGTCAGCGCCAGGGACTGGCCGAGGTCCAGGAGGGTGCGCCCGGCCCCTGCCGCCTCGTGGTGGCGCCCCGCGAGGAGGAGCGCGACGCCGATGCCGGGGAGCGCCCACGCCGGGGCGGCGCCGGCCCCCCCGGTGGGCGCCGCGGGGAGCGCCTCCAGTTGCCGGAGGACGGCGTCCACGCCGTGCACGGCGAGGGCCGCCGGCGCCGCCGTGCCGATGACCCCACCCCGGGCCTGGTAGGCCGTCTCGGGCAGCAGGGTCAGCGCGCGCTCGGCGGCCGCGAGCGCGCCCGGCGCGTCGCCGGAGACGTAGCGGTGGAACTCGGTCAGGTGGGCGAGCTCCCCCGCCAGCGCCGCGGGCGATTCGACGCGCTCCCCGGCCTGATCGCGGCCGCGCAGACCGCCCTCGACGAGGCGCCCGCTCCCGACCGCGCGGCGCTGGCGGGGGAGCTCGCCCACCTGACCGAGTTCCACCGCTACGTCT
>DATLLM010000296.1:0-10407 GCA_035537855.1 Chloroflexota bacterium
CTTCCCAACCACCGCGCCGGAGCGCGGCGGGACACGAATCGCGCCGCGAGCGGTTCCCGACGACCCGTCGCCGCGTCCTGGCGGCGCCGGGCGTGGCCGGCGCCATCCTGGCGGGCTGCGCCGGCCCGGGCGCGCCGGCGCAGCCCCCGGCGGCGGACGGCGCGGGTGCGCCCGCCCGGGTGGTCTGGCTCAACTGGGAGGGCTCGGGCGCTTCCCTCGACGGCAACACGCAGTCGATCGCCAGCTTCCAGCAGAAGCACCCCCGGATCACGGTCGACAACGCCGCCCTGACCAGCGGCGGCGCGACGTACTGGGACAAGTACGCCGCCCTGAAAGCCTCCGGCTCCCCCCTCGACCTGTGGGAGTGGGAGCCGGCGAACGTGGTCGACTCCGTGCTGCGCAAGCAGGTGCTCGACCTGCAACCGCTGGCCGCCCGCGAGCGATTCGACCTGACCGACTTCTTCCCGAAAGGGGTCGACCAGTACCGCTACCGCAACGGCCTGTGGGGGCTGCCCCGGGACTTCCCCAATCGTGAGCTGGCCTACAGCGTCACCGCGTTCGAGAAGGAGGGACTGCGCCTCCCGGCCGCCGACTGGAAGTCGCCGGACTGGACGTGGGACGTCTTCCTGGACGCCGCCCGCCGGTTGACCCGCCCGGACGGCAGCCAGTGGGGGCTGAACACGGGGCGGGGGGTGCGCATGTGGGCCGTCTGGGTCTGGAGCAACGGGGGCGAGGTGATCGACGAGCAGCGGCTGGTCTGCACGCTCGACCAGGCCCCCGCCGTCGAAGCCTTGCAGTTCCTGCAGGACCTCATCCACCGCCACCGGGTGTGGCCGGAGTCCCTGCCGGCGGGCGCCGGCTTCCAGGGCGGGCAGGTGGCTATGCAGGAGACGGCGCCGGCCGGCATGGGCAACTTCCGGCGCGACATCGGGGACAAGTTCGCCTGGGACGTGGTCATGCACCCCCGCGGCAAAGGCGGAGCGTACGTCGCGGCCGGGGGTGGCGCCGGGTGGGCGGTCGACGCCACGACGAAGGCTCCCGAGGCCACCTGGGCCTTCCTCAAGCACATCACGAGCAAGGAGGAGCAGGTCGGGCTCTGCCGGCTCGGCGGGACGATCGGCTCGCGCCGCTCGGTGATGACCGACGCCTGCTTCCAGCAGGCGCCGCCGAAGAACGTCAAGCTGTTCGTCGACGGCACGGAGGCCCTCCACGTCGACGTGCGCGTCGCCGGCTGGACGGAAGTGTCGCGCATCATGGACGAGGAGTTGAAGGGGTTGTGGGACGGGAGCCGTCCCGGACGGCAGGTGGCGACGGACATCAAGGCGCGGATCGATCCGGTGCTCAAGGCCGAAGCGCAGAAGGCCGGCGCCTGACGGCGGTGCGCGGTGTCGATTCGGGCGGCCGGGCCGGTGGGGGGCAGTCGGAGCGAGGTGCCCCGCAGGGGGAGAGCTGGAGGACGGAATGGCGATAGCTGGAGGACCGATCACGCACTCGAGCGCCGTGAGCCGGCGGCGCTGGCTGGCCCTCGGCGCCACCGCCGGGGGGGCGCTGGCCGCCGCCTGCGGCGCCGCCGGGGCCGGGAGCGATTCCCCGGCGGCCCCGGCGGCCCCGGCGGTGAACCTGCTCTACTGGTCGCAGCGGGCGCCGGGCGACCGCCTGGGCAACGGGGTCAAAGCGGCCCTCGACGACTACGCCGCCCGCAACCCCGGTCGGGTCACCCTGGAGGTGGGCGAGGGGGGCTCCGCGCTGGGCATGGAGCGGATCAAGACGGCCATCGCCGGCGGGACGCAGCCGGACCTCTACGGCGGGCTGTACCAGAGCCCGGCGGTTGAGCTCTTCGCGCTCGGCGCCGTGCTCGACCTGAACCGCGAGCTGCGCACGGACAAGGACTGGACGAAGAGCAAGAGCGAGCTGATCCCCTCCAACGTCGACGGCTGCAGCTGGAAGGGGCAGTTCGTCATGGTGCCGATGATGCTGGCGCAGCAGGTGCTGGGCCTCAACCGGCAGCTGATGACCCGCGCGGGCGCGCCCCTGCCGGCCCAGAACTTCACCTGGAACGACTTCGTCGAGCTGGGGCGGAAGGTGGTGCAGCCCGGCGAGCGCTGGCTGATGTCCTGGAACTACACCTGGAGCGCCTACAACAGCTGGATCTACGCCAACGGACTGGCCCCCCTGAGCACCGACCGCACCAAGGTGCTCTACGACACGCCCCAGATGCTGGAGACGCTCCAGTGGCTGCACGACCTGGCCTCCGCCGGGCAGATCTTCCGCGCCGGCCCGTCGACCGTGCCCGAGTTCGACGGCGGCACGTTCGTCGCCGAGAGCGTCAACGAGGCGGCGGCGATGCAGCCCCCGCGCTACCCCAACGTGGACACCGGGGACGGCGCCGGGCTCTTCGTCACCCACTTCCCCATCGGCCCGAGCAACACCAAGCGCCAGATCATCACCTACGCCAACACCTACGGCCTGATCGCCCTCAAGTCGAGCGACCCCAAGCGAGTGGCCGCCGCCGCGGCGCTCGCCGGCTGGGGCGCCCGGGCCGAGGTGCAGACCAGGATCGCCGAGGCCTCGGGGCACCCCCCGCCCAACCTGAACGCCGCGAAGGACGACGTGCTGCCGGCCCGGATCAAGGGCAACCCCATCCTGAACAAGATCAACGAGTTCGGCAAGTACACCTACCTGACGCCCAACTTCCCCAGCTGGGTGAAGGGCATGGACCTGCTGACCGAGAACTTCACCCGGGTGATGAAGGGCGAGCTGCGTCCCCGGGACGCCCTGTCGGACGCCCAGCCGAAGATCCAGGCGTTCGTCGACGAGGACCTGCGCCGCGGCTGACGGCGCCCCCAGCAGGGACGAGACCGATTCTCGCGGGAGCGGAGCGAACAGCATGAAGCGGCTCGCCAAAGGCGACGGCTACGGCAACGTCTTCTTCGAGGACGTCCCCGTGCCCGCGTTCGGGCCGGACCAGGCCCTGATCAAGACCCACACCAGCCTGATCAGCCGGGGGTCGGAGATCCTGCGCCGCTACCGCGAGGACGGGCCGGTCGATCCCGGAATCATGGGCTACAGCGTCGCCGGAACGGTGGTCGAGGCCGGCCCGGAGGCGGCCGCCGCCGGATTCGCGCCGGGAGACCGGGTCTTCGCCAGCGCGCCCCACGCCGAGTACGTCGTCGCCACCGCGGACGCGGCCGGGATGCGCCTGCTCCGGCTGCCGGACGCGACGCCCTGGTCGCGCGCCCCGTTCCAGAGCCTGGCCCGCGGGGGCGTCGCCTGGGCCGTCGCCAGCCGGGCCCGGCCGGACGACACGGTGGTGGTGCTCGGGCAGGGGCTGATCGGCAATCTGGTCATGCAGGCCCACCGGGCCCGGGGCGTGGGGCGCGTGATCGCCGTCGATCCGCTCGACCTGCGGGTGCGCTGCGCGCGGGCCGCCGGGGCGGACGTGGTCGTGCACGCCGGGGAGGTGGACGCCGTCGCCGAGGTGCGCCGGCTGACCGGCGGCGCGGGCGCGGACGTGGTCGTGGACTGCGTCGGCGGGCCGCCGGGGGTGCAGTCCTTCCAGGACGCCCTGGCGATGGTCAAAGGCGACGGCATCGTCCACCTGATCGGCCTCTACCACGGGCAGCCACTGGCGCTCGATGCGAGCAAGATCCAGCGCAAGATGCTGATCGGGGGCTACCACGTCTTCGACCCGCCGCGGGAGCTGAGCGAGCGCGCCGCCGCCCTGCTCGCCACCGGGCAGTTGCAGGTGGACCTGCTGGTCACCCACCGCTTCCCGGCGTTCCGTGCGCCTGAGGCCTTCGCGCTGCTGGACGCGCACACGGACGAGGCCCTGGGCGTCCTGCTGGAGTGGGCGCCGGACGGCGCCGCGTCGGGCCCCGCCTCGCCCCCCTGAGCGCCTTTGCCCGGGCCGCGGCTACGCCCGCGCCGGCTCCGGTTGCCCGGGAGCCTTACCCGCCTCCCGGCCGCGCCCGTAGAGCAGGGCGGCGCCGACCCCGGCCAGGCAGATGGCGGCGCACAGCAGCAGCGCGTCCGGGACGCCGAAGGAGTGCGCCGTCGCCCCGATGAACAGCCCGCCGACCGGCGTGCTGCCCATGAACAGCAGCGAGTAGACGCTCATCACCCGGCCCCGGAGCTCGTCCGGAACGCGCAGCTGCAGCAGGGTGTTGGCCGCCGTGCTGAAGCTGACGCCGGCGAAGCCCATGGCCACGAGCAGCCCCAGGGTGACGTTGTAGCGGGTGGTCACCGCCACCGCGGCCAGCAGGATGGCGAAAGCGGCGGCCGCGGCGGCCAGGCGGGCGATGGTCAGCTTGCGGGTGTAGGCCATCAGCAGCGAGGCGGCGAGGGAGCCCAGGCCGAGGGCCGTGCCCATCGCCCCGAACCCGGCCGCGTCGGTGTGCAGGATGAAGCCGCTGATCAGGGGCAGGGTGACGCTGAAGTTGTAGCCGAAGGTCCCGATGGCGCCCACCAGGATCATCACCTGCAACACCTCGGGCGTGCGCCGCACGTAGCGCAGCCCCTCGCGCAGCCGCTCGACCATCGTCCCGGTCGAGCGGGAGACGGCGTTGTCGAAGCCGCTGGTGTCCATGGCCAGCAGCCCGACGAGCACGGCCAGGAAGCTGGCGGCGTTGACGTACAGGATGGTGGCGATGCCCAGCGGGCCGATCAGCAGCCCGGCCAGGGCGGGGCCGATGATGCGCGAGGCGTTGAACAGCATCGAGTTCAGGGCCACGGCGTTCGCCCGGTGCTCCCGGTCGACCAGGTCGATGGCGAACGTCTGGCGGGAGGGGACGTCGATCGCCGTGACCAGCCCGTTGAGGAAGGCCAGCAGGTAGACCTGCCAGAGCTGGATCAGCCCGGTGCCGACGAGCACGCCGAAGATCGTGGCCAGAATCATGGACAGGGTCTGGGTGACCAGCACCAGCCGGTAGCGCGGCAGCCGGTCCGCGATCACCCCGCCGATCAGCGCCAGCACCATCACCGGGAAGAACTGGAAGACGGCCACCAGGCCGATGGCGAAAGGCGAATCGGTCAGCTGCAGCACGAGCCAGGCCTGCGCCGTGCTCTGCATCCACGTCCCGGTGGTCGAGACCAGCTGCCCGATCGACCAGATGCGGAAGTTGGGGATCTGCAGCGCCTCGAAGCCCCGGCCGAGGCGGTGCAGGGAGACCCCCGCCCGCACCCGGACTCCCGGCGCGGCCGCCGGGTCGGCCGGGGGCGGCGCCGTCGCCGCCGCGAGGTCGACGTCCACCGGCCGGGGCGGCGTCGACGGCGGCGCCGCCGCTGCGGCCGGGACCGGCGCCGGCGTCGAGGGCGACGATTCGGGCGGCGCACTCATCGGCCGGTCCTTCTGCCGGCCCGGCCGGCGGCGCCGGTCCGGCCGCCGCGGCGGGCGCTCCCTGGTAGGGGCGCGGCGGTGAGGGGCGGCGCCGCCGCCGTCGGACGGTCGATCTCTGGATACCTCCCGGGGGGGCTGGGGCGCAGAGGGCGTGCCACCGATGGGGCGCGTCCGCCGCGGGGCTCTCTCCGGGTCTACCACCCGCCGCAAACGGCCGTCCAGCGGCCGTCCGGCGCCCGCCGCAAACGGCCGTCCGGCGCCAGTCGCCGGCGACGCCATGAGACGGGGCGCGCCCCGCTTGCGCGATCTCCGATCCAGCCGCTACGGTGGCCGGCGTCGCCCCCGGCCGGTCGCCGCCGGCGGGGGCGCGTGAGGGGGTGCGCGTCGCCGTGAGCGAGAGCGAGAGTGAGACCGCCGCCCGTAAGACCGTCCTGGTCACCGGGGCCGCCGGATACGTCGCCTCCCAGCTGCTGCCTGCATTCCGGGAGCGCTACGACCTGCGCCTGGTGGACATCACCCGCGAGGGGCGCGGGGGCTGGGTCGTGGACGACGTGCTCCTCCACGACCTGCGCGAGACGGACCTGGAGCGCCACCGGGCGCTCTTCGCCGGCGCCCACGCCGTCGTCCACCTGGCCCACAACCGGGGCCCCCGGCCGGGCGGCGTGCGCCGCTACGAGGACGAGAAGCGCAACGTGGACATGGCCTACCACGTCTACCAGCTGGCCCTCGAGGAGGGGCTGGAGCGGGTGGTGATGGCCTCCTCCAACCACGCCGCGGATTGGTACGAGGACCGGGTGCTGGCCGGGGAGCGGGAGGCCGTCACGCCGGACGAGCGCCCCCTGGCGCGCACCTTCTACGGCTGGGCCAAGGCCGCCTACGAGCACATGGGCTTCCTCTACGCCCAGGGCACGTTCGGCCGCCCCCTCGGGGTGGTGCAGGTGCGGATCGGCCATCCCCGGGGCCTCGAGCACTACGACTTCACCGGCCGCCCGGGCGCGTTCAAGCGCAACCTGGGGGCCTTCATCAGCGCGCGAGACCTCGCCCAGCTGTTCTGCAGGGCCCTGGACACCCCGGACATCGCCGACGCCGGCGGCGTCCCCTTCCAGATCGTCTACGGCATCTCGGACAACACCCGCGCCTTCTGGTCGCTGAGCAACGCCCGGCGGGTGCTGGGCTACGCCCCGCAGGACGACTCCGAGCTGCTCTACGCCGAGACGGTCGCCCGCCTGCTGGGGGCCTCGCCCGGGCGCAGCGGGACCGGCGGAGACGAGTGAGCGCGGGAGCAGGACGACGACGACCATGACCCCACCCGAAGACGCCGCGTTCTCGGAGGACGCCGTCCGGCTGCAGGCCGGAGACGGCACGGAGGCCCTGGTCGTCCCCTCGGCCGGCGCCGTCTGCGCCCGCTGCCGCACGCCGGTCGCCGGCGGCTGGGCCCACCTGCTGGCCCCCATCGCCTCCCGCGAAGCGGTGCGCGAGCGCCCCACCTCGGTCGGCGGCTTCCCCATCCTCTACCCCCACCCGGGACGCCACCGCGTCCCGCTCCGCTGGCAGGGGGAGGCGATCACCCCGCCCGGAGTCGGCGGCGAGGCGCTGCCCGGACACGGTTTCGCCGCCGGGGCGGCCTGGACGGTCGTCCACCGCTCGCCGAGCGGCGTCACCTGCCGCCTGGACAGTCGCGACGTGGCCGGCGCGGACGCCGTCTGGCCCTGGCCGGCGGTGCTCACCGCCGGCTACCGGTTATCCCCCCGCACGCTGGAGTTCGAGCTGGAGATCGAGAGCCGGGCGGACCGGCCCGCCCCCTTGATGCCCGGCCTGCACCCCTACTTCCCGCTGCGCTTCCGCGAGTCCGACGCGGCCTCGCCGGAAGCGGCGCGCCAGACCTGCGCCGTCTGGGTGGAGGCCGGCGAGCTGTGGGCCCTCGAGCGCGGCGCCGCCACGGGCGACGTCGTCCCCGTCGCCGGCGCCCTCGACCTCAACCGGCCCCGCAGCGTCGCCTCGATCGAGGACCACTTCGGGGGGAAGATGCCCGTCCAGCTCTACGGCCGGCGGGACGCCCTGGAGAGCGCCGCCCGGGGGGCGGCCGGGGGGCCCGCGGACGCCACCGCCGCTCCCGGCGGCGTGACCAGCGGCGTCTGGGACCGGGCCGCCGGGCTGGCGGTGACGTTCGAGATCAGCCGCGCGTTCGGCACCGTCGCCCTCTACCGCCCGCCGGACCCGCTGCGTCTCTCCCTTGAGCCCCGGGCCGCGCTCCCGGACGCCCTCGCCGTCGCCGCCGCCCGGCCGGGCCTGCCCACCGGACTGCGCAGCCTCGCTCCGGGAGCGCGCGCCCGCTTCTGGGCCCGCCTGACCCTCACCCGGCGCCCCGCGGACGGGGCGGGATCGCCGGCGTGAGCGCGCCGCCGGCTTCGGGAGGGGACCGCGCAGCCCCGGACGCCGCCCGTGCCTGATCGCGTCGCCGGCTTCGCCCCGGCCAACGTCCTCTACCTCTGCTCGGACGAGCACACCCGCCACGTCCTGGGCTGCTACGGCAACCCGGTGGTGCGCACGCCCAACCTGGACGCGCTCGCCGCCCGGGGGACGCGCTTCAGCAGCGCCTACACCCCCTTCCCCATCTGCGTCCCCGCCCGGGCCTGCCTCGCCACCGGGCGCTACGCCCACCAGCTCGGCATCTGGGACAACGGCGCGCCGTACACCGGCGCCCAGGCGCCTTCCTGGGGGCACCGCCTGACCGCCCAGGGGCACGAGGTGACCACCATCGGCAAGCTGCACTTCCGCAGCGCCGAGGACGACACCGGGTTCCCCGACCAGCGCCTGCCGATGCACGTCCTGGACGGCGTCGGCGACGTCTTCGGCCTCCTGCGCGCCGATTCCCCGGTGCGCCCCGGGGGCGTGCGCACGCCCGTGCAGGAGGCCGGGCCGGGGGAATCCGAGTACACCCGCTACGACCGGGGCATCGCCGCCGCGGCCGGGGACTGGCTCGCCGCCCACGCCGTCGCGCCCGGCGCCCCCGCGGCGCCCCCCTGGGCGCTCTTCGTCTCCTTCGTCACCCCCCACTTCCCGCTGGTCGTGCCCCAGGAGTACTTCGACCTCTACCCGCCGGACTCGCTGCCCCTGCCCCGCTGCGGCACGCCGGAGACCTGGTCGACCCACCCCGCTCTGGCCTGGAAGCGGCGCATTCAGGCCATCGAGGAGCCCTTCCCGGAGCCCGTCCTGCGCCGGGCCATCGCCGCCTACTACGGGATGGTCACGTTCCTGGACGAGCAGATCGGACGGGTGCTGCGCGCCCTCGACGCCGCCGGTCTGACCGCCAGCACCCGGGTGATCTACAGCACCGACCACGGCGAGCAGCTGGGCGACCACGGCCTGTGGTGGAAGGGGGTCATGCTCGAGGGCGCCGCCGGCGTCCCGCTGCTGATGGCCGGGCCGGGCGTCCCCGCGGGGAGGGTGGTGGCCACCCCCGTCTCGCTCGTGGACGTCTTCCCCACGGTGGTGGAGGCCGCCGGCGCCGCCCTGGCCCCGGAGGACGCCGGCCTCCCCGGGGCCTCCCTGCTGGGCATCGCCACCGCCCCGGACGACGCCACCCGCGCCGTCTTCGCCGAGTACCACGCGAGCAACTCGTCGACCGCCTACTACTTGCTGCGCCGGGGGCGCTACAAGTACCTGGCCTACGTCGGCTACCCGGCGCAGCTCTTCGACCTGGAGGCCGATCCGGACGAGGCCCACGATCTGGCCGGCGATCCGCAGCACGCCGGGCGCCTGGCGGCGTTCGAGCGCGCCCTGCGGGCGGTCGTCGACCCCGAGGCGGTCGACGCCACTGCCCGCGCCGACCAGCGCGCCCGGATCGACGCCGCCGGCGGCCTGGAGGCCGTGCGCGGCGCCGGCGCCCGATTCAGCTACACGCCCGCCCCGGCCGGCTTCGACCCGGCCCCCATGGGCGAGGGCCAACCGGGAGGTGCGGGGTGAAGCGCGTCGCCGCCGTCGTCACCGAGTACCGCGTGCGCTCGCACGCGGACAACATCGTCACCCGGCTGCTGGAAGGGTACGAGCTGCACTGGACGACCGTCCGCCCCAGCGTGCAGGTCGCCTCGCTCTACACCGACCAGGTGCCGGCCGCGGACATCTCGCGCGACCTGGCCGCCACCCACGGGGTGCCCATCTACCCCACCATCGGGGAGGCGCTGACCCTGGGCGGAGGGGCCCTGGCGGTGGACGGCGTGGTGCTCGTGGGGGAGCACGGGGACTACCCCCTGAACGCCCGGGGGCAGAAGCAGTACCCCCGGCGGCGCTTCTTCGAGGAGACGGCGGCCGTCTTCCGGGCCAGCGGGCGGGCCGTGCCGGTGTTCAGCGACAAGCACCTGGCCTACGCCTGGGAGGACGCCCGGTGGATCTACGACACCGCCCGGGAGCTGGGCGTCCCCCTCATGGCCGGCTCGTCCATGCCGGTCACCCCGCGCGTGCCACCGCTGGAGATCGCCTACGGCGCCGCCGTCGAGGAGATCGTCGTCGTCGCCCACGGCGGGCTGGAGAGCTACGGCTTCCACGCCCTGGAGATCGCCCAGTGCCTCGCCGAGCGCCGCCGCGGGCACGAGACGGGGGTGCGCTCGGTGCAGTGCCTCACCGGCCCCGCTTTCTGGGCCGCCCTGCAGCGGGCGGACGGCTGGTCGCGTGACCTGGAGGACGCGGCCCTGGCCGCCGCGGCCCACGCCCCGGGGGCGGTGCGCGACCACTACGCCCGGCTCTACGCCGCCGGCGACGGCCCGGCCACGACCGACCCGGACCGGGAGCCGCGCGAGCCGGCCCTGTTCCGCCTGCTGTACCGGGACGGGCTGCGGGTGACCGTGCTGATGCTGAACGGTTACGTCACCCAGCGCGGCGCGGCCGCGCGCGTCGCGGACGAGGCGGCGCCGCTGGCCACCTGCTTCACCCAGGCCCGGCGCCAGCCGGTCTGGCACTTCGACCACCAGGTCGACCTGATCGAGCGCATGATGCTCACCGGGCGCCCCCCCTACCCGGTGGAGCGCACCCTGCTGACCACCGGAGCGACGGAGGCGGTGATGATCTCCCGCCAC
>DATLLM010000297.1:0-2638 GCA_035537855.1 Chloroflexota bacterium
ATCTCCACCTGGGTCAGCCCCCCGTAGTAGGCCAGCGCGATCGGCCGGCGCTGCGCCTCGGGGAGCTGCGCCAGCGCGTGCTGCACCGCCTCCCGTTCCTCCACCTGGGCGAGCGACTTGGAGGGGTCGGCGTCCGTGTCCTCCACCGCCGCCAGCTGCTCCTGCGGCCCGTCGGTCAGCGGCTGGCTGCGCCGGCGGCGGAGCTCGTCGATCGCGCGGTGGTGGGCGATGGTCAGCAGCCAGCTCAAGAGCTTGCCCCGCTGCGGGTCGTACCCGACAGCCCGCGTCCACAGCCGCAGAGAGACCTCCTGGACCACCTCCTCGACCACCTCGCGGTCGCCGAGGATCTTCAACGCCAGCGAGAAGATCGGCCGGGAATACCGGTTGTACAGGGCCTCCAGGGCGTGCACGTCCTGCTGGACGAGGAGGCGCACCAGCGTCTCGTCGTCCAGCTGGGCGTAGTCCCGGCGACCGCCCGGGCCGGCCCCCTCAGGCCCGCCCGGCATACCCGGTACAGCCGGTCCGCCCCAGAGGCGGCGGTCCGATATCCCCTTCTCAGCGAACATACGTGACCCGGCGGGGGGCGGATTGCACCCTGAGCGCCCGCGCCGGTATGGGGGCGATTATAGGCCCCCGCCCTCGACGGCGCGCAGCCCCTGCTTCTGGTACAGGCCGGCGACCTCCTCCACCGTGGTCGCATCCTCGGGCCGCCGGTCGGCCCGCACGAAGCCCACGACGCGCGGAAAGCGCAGCGCGAAGCCCAGGCCCGACTCGTCCCGGCCGGTGGTGTGCATCGGGCTGCGGGTGATCTCGTCCGCCTGGATCTCCACCACGTAGCGGGGCAGGCACCAGACGTCCGGCACGAGCACCGAGTCCACCCGCGCCGGACGCTGCGGCTCGCGCACCGCGTCCAGCAGCTCGCGTAGCTGCACCCATTCCGATTCAGAGAACCCGGTGCCGAGGCGGGTGACGGTGGTGAAGACGTCTCGATCGCGGTCGTAGACCGCGGTCAGGATGGTGCCGATGCCCAGCCGGGTGCGATTCCCCTTGCCGAACCAGTAGCCGACGACGACGCCGTCCACCGTGTCCTGCAGCTCGCCGCGGTAGCTGCGCTTCAGCTTGATCCAGTTGAAGTTGCGCGCCCCCGCCTGGTACGGCGCGTCGAGGCGCTTGGCGACGATTCCCTCCTGGCCCCGCTCCACCGTGGTGGCGAAGAACGCCTCGAGGGCCTCCACCGTCTCCAGCTCGCGCGCGTCGTTCGGCTGCACCACCGGCCCGGCCGCCGCGCTCGGAGCGGCGAAGTCGATCGGCGCGCCGAGCAGGTCGATCAGGCGCCGGCGGCGCTCGCTGTAGGGGAACGGCGACTGGTCCTCGCCGTCCAGGTAGAGCAGGTCGAAGGCGATCAGCTTGAGGGGCAGCGACCGGCGCATGGTCTCGATGTCGTGCTTGCGCCGGCGCTGCACCGTCACCTGGAAGGGATGAAACTCCAGGGTCGCCGGATCGTAGCCCACCGCCTCGCCCTCCAGGATGAGGGTGTGCCCCGCGGCCTGGACGCGCAGCGCCTCGACCACCTCGGGGAACATCTCGGACAGGTCCTCCAGGTTCCGGGAGTAGGCGTGCAGCGCCCCCCCGTCCGGCTGCGCCTTGTGCACCTGCAGCCGGAAGCCGTCGATCTTGGGCTCGACCGCGCAGCGCCCCAGCCGCTCGATCAGCTCCTGGGGGTTGGCCACCCGCTCGGCCAGCGCCGGCCGTACCGGCTTGCCCACCGTGACCCGGATCGCGCTCAGCCCCTCCACGCCCCCGTCGAGGTAGGTGCGCGCCACCAGGCCGAGGTCCGAACACAGGTTGTAGGCCCGCTCGAGCGCCTTGCGGTCGGCCTTGCCCTTCGTGCGCGCGAAGGAGAGGGCGTCCATCATCGTCGGGTCGCCGATCCCCAGGCGCAGCCGCCCGAGCAGCACCCGGGCGACGTGCTTCGCCTCCTGCGGCCCGCAGCCGCCGAGCACGTCGACGATCCCGGCCTTCTTCCGGGCCTGGGCCCCCTTACCCGCGGCCGTGGCCACGGCGTAGAGTCCGGCGTAGACGCCGGCGATCGTCGCCGCGCCCGGCGCCCGGCCGGCGAACAGGGCCGCCGCCAGGGTGCCGTAGTCGCCCAGCTCGACGAAACGGCGGCGCACCGCCTCGACGCTCTGCCCGGAGGCCGTCGCCAGCGCCTCCCGCAGCAGCGCCTCGCCGACGCCGAACTCCAGCCGCTCGAACGCCGGCAGCAGGCGGCCCTGGCTCAAGTAGACGATCCGGTCGACCGCCGTCTCTCCGACCGCCGTCCCGGCCGCCGTCCCGGCCGCCGTCTCTCCGGCCGCGGCGATCGCGTCCTCGAACAGCGCCGCGAGCGCCGCCACCATCGCGTTGCGGCTGGACGTCTCCTCGAGCTCGTCGAAGCAGCGCGCGAGGCGGGCGAAGGGCAGGGCCGCCATCAGGCGGAGAGGACCTCCATCGGGGCCAGGGCGCCGAGGAAGACCCGCTGCGTGCCGTCGTCGAAGCGCACCCGCACCTCCTCCTCGCCTCGCCGGCTGAGGCTGCTGTCCACCACCACCCCGTCTCCGTAGCGGGCGTGGCGCACGCGCAGGCCGGCGGCGTACTT
>DATLLM010000298.1:0-3763 GCA_035537855.1 Chloroflexota bacterium
GCGCGGCCGGCCTCCGGCGAGGGGCCGCGCTCGCCACACGGGCCGGCCAGTAGTGCGGCACCGGGCGACCGGGCACCGTCCGAGCATGGTGCCAGGGGCCCCCGCCCCGCGCCACCGGGCCGCCCCGGTGACGGGGCCGGCGGCGCCAGCAGCGGCGCGTGCCCGGTCGCCCGGTGCCGCACTACTGGCCGGCCCGTGTGGCGAGCGCGGCCCCTCGCCGGAGGCCGGCCGCGCCGACCGGGCCGCCGCCCGAGACGGCCCCGACCGCGCGCCGCGGCCGGCCGGCCTATGATTCGGCCGTGCCCGACGCGCCTGCGCGTCAGCCGGCCAGTGGCGTCAGCCTGCGGCCCGTGACGCCCGAGAACGAGGCGGCGGTGGTCGCGCTGCGTGTGCGGCCCGGCCAGGAGCGCCTGGTCGCCGCGAACGCGCAGTCGCTCGCGGACGCCCGCGCCGTCCCCGCCTGCGAGCCGTTCGCCGTCTACGCCGGGGAGACGCCGGTGGGCTTCCTCATGCTGCGGCACGACTACCCCGGGCCGCGGGACTACTACCTGCTGCGCCTCATGGTCGCGGCCGAGCACCAGGGGCGGGGGTACGGCACGGCCGCGCTGGAGCGGCTCGTCGAGCACGTGCGGACGCTGCCGGGCGCGTCGGCGCTCCGCACCAGCTACGACGTGGGGGAGGGCAACGCCGGCCCCTTCTACGCCCGACTCGGGTTCGTCGCGACCGGCGGGACGAACGGGGACGAGGTGGAGCTGCTCCTGCCCCTCTGAGCGGCCCCGGACGCTGCCGGAAGGCACGTGGGCCTCTCGGATTATGTCACGCTTCAGTGTCTTCCGCGCCACTTCAGAACAGCATCACGTACCGCTTCTCTTTTGTCCCCTATACTGTTTCATAAGGGAGCGGTCATGCCTGATTTCACCAACGCTGAGGTATCTAACACGAGCACCGATTTGACCCCCTATCTCGCCTTCCTCAAGCGCCTGGAGGTGGGGCAGGTGGTCACCCTGCCGCTTGAGCAGGGGGAGAGCCCGCGCCGGGTCATGCGGGCCCTCAATCTGGCTGCGGGCACCTCCCGCATGCGCATCGCTCGGTTGCCCTCCGGGGCGGAGGCGGTGCGCTTCCGGGTCATCCCGCCGGCGAAGCGCACGGTCACCCTCACGGAGGAGGCCAAGCGCGCTCGGGTGGCGAAGGCGAAAGCCACGCGGGCCGCCCGCAAGGCGGAGCTGGAGCAGGTCGCGGCGATGGGGAGGCCCGCCGAGGCCGCCGGATCGCCGGCAGCCCAGGTCGTTGCGGAGGAGCAAACAGCGGAGGCGGGAGCCGTTGAGGCCTCCGCGACGCGGTCGAGTCGCCGCCGGCGGGCGTCCTCCTCCTGATCTCGCGGGGCCCGTTGCCGAAGTGCTTCGGGGTGAACCCGTCGCGGCCGCGGACGAACGCGAACGTGTGGGCCGGCGGCCCCGAACCAACGACAAGGGCGGCGCTGCAGCGCCTCGGCCGGGTGGGCGAGAAGCGACTCGGTGCGCGTGACTCGGTGAGCGGCCAGAGAACCACCGCCATTCTTGGTGCCGCGTCGGCCGGCCACCAGGGGGGACCGGTCGCGAGCCTGGAGACGGCCCGACTCGGGACTGTGCGCTTCGTACGGGGCCGGCGTGGCCCGGCGGCGGTGGGTCACCGGCGGGTGTACGCTCCGCTCGTGTGAGGAGGGCGACATGGACGCGATCGACCCCGTCGTTCGTGAGTGGCGGAGGCAGGCGACCGAGGCCCCCGAGGCCTTCTGGGCGGCCGCGGCCGAGCAGCTGCCGTGGTTCCGCCGCTGGGACCGCGTCCTCGACTGGACCCTGCCGACGTTCCGCTGGTTCGGCGGCGGGCAGACCAACCTGAGCTACAACTGCCTCGACCACCACGTCGCCCACGGCCGGGGCGGGCACCCCGCCCTGATCGCCACGGACGAGCGCGGCGGGCGCCGCGTCTACACGTACGCCGCCCTCCTGGAGGAGACCAAGCGCCTGGCCGCCGCCCTGCGGGGGCTCGGCGTCGGGCGCGGCGACCGGGTGGCCATCTACATGCCCACCTGCCCCGAGGCGATCGCTCTGATGCTCGCGGTCACCCGCGTCGGCGCCGTCCACCTGGTCGTCTTCGCCGGGTTCGGCAGCGGCGCCCTGGCCGAGCGGATCCGCCTGGCGGGCGCCAAGGCCCTCTTCTGCGCCGACCTCACCTACCGCAAGGGCCGCGACGTGCCGCTCGGGGGGCTGGTCGCGGACGCCCTGCCCCACGCGGGCCCGACGCTCGAGCGGGTCGTCGTCCTCCGCCGCGGCGGCCCCCCGGCGGCCCGGCCGCCGGGCCGGTCCGGCCGGGACCTGGACTGGGGCGAGTTCCTGGCCCTGGCGGCCGGCCAGTCCGGCGACCACGCGGTCATGGAGGCGAACGACCCGGCCTTCATCCTGGCCACCTCGGGGACGACCGCCACGCCGAAGCTGGCCGTGCACACCCACGGGGGCTACGCGGTGCACGTCCACGCCACCGGCCGCTGGTGCTTCGGGCTGCGGCCCGCGGACGTGTGGTGGGCCACGTCCGACCTCGGGTGGATCGTCGGCCACAGCTACATCGTGTACGCGCCGCTGCTGGTCGGGTGCACGACCCTCGCCTTCGAGGGCGCGCTCGACCACCCCGGCCCCGACACCTTCTACCGGACCGTCGCCGACCACGGCGTCCGCGGCGTCTTCACCTCGCCGACCGCCGTGCGCCTGCTGATGCGGTACGGCACCGAGCCCGCCCGCCGGTTCGACCTGGGCGCGGTCGAGCGCGTCGTGTGCGCCGGCGAGGTGCTCAACCCGCCGGCCTGGGAGTGGTTCCAGAAGGAGGTCTTCGGCGACCGGGTGCCGGTGCTCGACCACATGTGGCAGACCGAGACGGGCGGGCCGATCGTCGCCAACCCCTACGGCGTGGCGCTGCAGCCGATCAAGCCGGGCTCGGCGGGCCTCCCGGTGGCGGGCGTCGAGGCGGCCGTCCTGACGCCCGAGGGCGAGCCGTGCCCCCCCGGGGAGAAGGGCGTCTTCGTCGTCGAGCGGCCCTTCCCGGGCCTCACCCCGGCCCTGTGGGGCGACCCGGGGCGTTACGCGCGCGACTACTGGGAGCGCGTGCCCGGCCGGACCGTCTACTTCTCCGGCGACGCGGCGGCCGTCGACGAGGACGGCTACGTGTGGTTCAGCGGCCGCGCCGACGAGATCATCAAGATCGCCGGCCACCGTCTGGGCACGATCGAGGTCGAGACGGCCTTCCTGCGCCACCCGGCGGTGGCCGAGGCCGGCGTCTGCGGGCGGCCGGACCCGCTCCGGATGGAGGTGATCGCCGCCTTCGTCGTGCTCAAGCAGGACCGCACCCCGTCCGCGGCGCTCAAGGACGAGCTGCTGGCCACGGTGCGGCGCGAGCTCGGGCCGGTCGCCGTGATCGGCGACCTCACGTTCGTCGGCCTGCTGCCCAAGACCCGCAGCGGCAAGATCATGCGCCGCGTCCTCAAGGCCGTCACGCTCGACCGCGACCCCGGCGACATCTCGACGATCGAGGACGAGGGCTCGGTCGAGGAGGCGCGCGAGGCCTGGCGCCAGCTGCGGGCGGCGGTGCGGCCGCCGCCGTCCCCCGCCCCGTGAGGCTGCGCGCGTGCGCGCGCCGGTCGTGCCCTGAAGGGGAAAGAAACCCTGTCGGTAGGGAGCACCGGCGGGTACGCTCGCCCGCCATGCTGCTCGCCGTTGTCTCTGCCGTTGTTTGC
>DATLLM010000299.1:0-6256 GCA_035537855.1 Chloroflexota bacterium
CGCCCCCGGCGCCCGTCGCCGCGCCCGAGCCGCAGAACATCCAGTACACGGTGGTGCCGGGCGACAGCCTCTCGCTCATCGCCCAGCGCGTCTACGGCGATCTGATGCAGTGGCCCCGGATCTACCAGGCGAACCAGGGCCGCATCGGCAACCCCAACGTGCTCGAGGTCGGCTGGGTGCTGCAGATCCCCCGCTAGGGGCGGCCCCGAGGAGCGGCCCCTAAGGGCGGCGCCGGTTGCGCAACCCGATCAGCGCGGCCGGCGCCCCGGCCAGCAGGGCGGCCAGGGCCACCAGGGCCGGCGCGCCGGCGGCGGACGCCGCCCCGGTCGCCGGCAGGCGCGTGGCCGAGCGCACCAGGACGCCGCAGGCGATCCGGTCGCCCGAGTTCCCGGTGGGGTCCGTCACCTGGTCGTCGTTGTCGGCGTGAATCACCAGGGCTGAGCCGTCGGCGTCGAAGAGCGATTCCGGGCCGGCCCCGAGGGTCACCCGTGGGGAGGTGACGGTGTAGGTGGCCTGGCCGTTGCTGCCGACCACGAGCACGGGCAGGTCGCCGGCGTGGGGCCCCGCCGGGTTGCTCAAGCCGTGCTGGTGGGATTCGGGGTTGAAGTGGGCCCCGGCCGAGGTGAAGGCCGTCGCGTCGCACTGGCCGACGGCGTGCACGTGGATGCCGTGGTTGCCCGGGGTCAGGCCGTTGACCTGCAACGAGAGGCGGACGCCACCGCTGGTCTGGACGAACGCCGCCGTCCCGACCGTGCGGCCGGCGCCGTCCTTCAAGACGGCGGTGGCCGCGGAAGCGTCCTGGGCGGAGGCAACGCCGGCCGTGCCCGCAACGGCGATGCCGAGCGCCGCCGCGAGCACGCTCAGTTTCTGGCCCTTGTTCACGTCTGTCTCACCTCAGCACAGAGTCGCCGCGTGGTGCCGGCACGCACCGGGCGGGCGGAGCGTAGCGTACGGCCGCCGCCGGCGCCAGCCGGGAGGGACCGCGGGCGCGGCCGCGGGCGCCCCGGGATGGGCTGCGGGGGCCAGCGCTTTGACGGCCGGCGGGGTCGCGACGTACCTTAGTGAGCGGACCGGCTTCGCCCGTAGCTCGGGCCCTGCACCGGCGATGGGAGCGGCAGTGCGGATTCTTGTGGTGCGCGAGGTCACCGGGGCGGAGCGGGTGCTGCCGATGGAGGACGAGGTCGTCACCATCGGACGCGGGGCGGAGTGCACGATCCGGATCGACAGCCCCTACGTCTCGCGCAACCACGCCCGCATCGAGGTCAACGAGGACGGACCGCTGTTCGTCGACCTGGGCAGCCACAACGGCTCCCTCTACAACGGCGTCCGGGTCGAGGAGCCGGTGCGGCTCACTCCCGGGGACATGGTCACCATCGGCCGGACGGTCATCCGCTACGGCGAGCTGCGCTCGGCGGACGACGCCACCCGGACCCTGATGTTCGAGACGCCGACCCCGGCGGCGCCCGACCTGCTGCGCGTGAACTCCGAGACGCACGAGGTGTGGATCGGCGAGGAGCCGTTCCGGCAGCGCCTCTCCTCCCAGGAGTTCCAGCTGCTGAGCCTGCTCTACGAGCAGCAGCCGCGGGTCTGCACCCGGCGCGAGCTCGGCGACGCCATCTGGGGGGCGCACAGCTGGGACATGAACATGCTGCACCGTCTCGTGCACCGCCTGAAGGAGAAGATGGAGCCGGACTCGGAGAACCCCCGCTACATCGTGACCGTCTCCGGGGTGGGCTACCGGATCACGCCGTAGGCCGGGGGGACGGGAGAAGGCCCGGGTCCGGAGTCCGAGGTCCGGGGACCAGCTCAGAAGGCCTGCTGCAGGAGGCTCAGCACCTCGTCCTCGCTGCGGAAGCCGCGGGGCCCGGCGGTCGAGCGCGGGGCGTGCTGAGCGAACACCCGCGCGGCCGCCGTGCGCAGGGTCTCCTCGCTCACGTCGTGCGAGCGCAGCGGCTCGTCGATCTCCAGATCGGCGCACATCCGGCGCACGGCGGCCACGGCCCGCTCAGCCCCGTCGCGGGCGGAGAGGCCGTCCGTGTCCTCGCCCAGCGCCCGGCCCACCGTCGCCAGGCGCTCGGGGCAGCCGATCAGGCTCCAGGCCAGCACGTGGGGCAGCATCAGCCCGATCAGGCGCCCGTGCGGCAGGTGGGTCAGGTCTCCCAGCACCTCGGCGTAGGTGTGGACGTGGATCAGGCCCCCGTTCTGGAAAGCCACCCCGGTCATCGTCGCCGCCCCCAGCATCGCCGCCCGGGCCTCGAGATCGCTGCCGTTGGCGAACGCCCGCGGCAGGTAGCGCCCGATGGTGGCGATGGCTTCCAGGGCGAGGGCGTCGGCGAAGGGCTTGAAGCCGCCGTTGAGGTAGGACTCGATGGCCTGGGAGAGGGCGTCCATCCCCGTGTCGACGGTCACCCGCGGTGGCACCGAGAGGGTCAGCACCGGGTCGCAGATGGCCACGGACGCCCGCAGCAGGGGGCTCCCCGCCCACCCCTTGACGCCCGTCTCCGGGTCGAACACCCCGGCGCCGGTGGTCACCTCGCTCCCCGTCCCGGCCGTGGTCGGGATTGTGATCAGCTCCGCCCCGCGCCGCGCCACGGGGCGCGCCGGGCGCCAGTCCGGCCCGGCGCGCCGCTGCTGGTACTCGGACAGGGGGCCCTCGTTGCCGAGCAGCAGCGAGACCGCCTTGGCGCTGTCCATCGTGCTGCCCCCGCCGACGGCGACGATGAGGTCGCCGTCGTGGGCCCGGAAGGCCTCGACGGCGCGCTCGACGGACTCCAGCGTCGGCTCGGTCACGACGCCGGGGAAGACGGCCACCCGCAGCCCGGCGTCGGCGAGCGACCGCTCGACCGCCTCGGTCGTCCCCAGCCGGTGCAGGCCCGGATCGGTCAGCACCAGCGGCGCCGCCCGCCCCAGGTCGCGGGCGACCTCGCCGGCGGTGCGGGCGCTGTCCGGACCGAAGATGATGCGGGCGGGCGCGCGGAACTCGAAGCCTTGCGTCCAGCTCACGAGTCGACCCCTTTCTCCCTGGCGGGAGCGCCGTCCTGGCGCGGCACCGTGCCGCGCAACCGTAGCACGGCTGCGGGCGGGACTCCAGCCCCGCGGGCGCCGCGCAGACCGCTTGGGCAGGAGCGCCCCGGGTCAGGCTCCCGGCAGCGGGGGCGGGCGGGGAGCACGGACCGGAGGCCCGGGTTCTGTGCGCGCCGGCCGATGCCGTGGCTGGCGCGCCCCGCGTACCGTTGAGATGGGGGGGCGGCGCCCCAACCGGGCCGTCCGGCCCGACGGGCAACGCCGGCCGCCCCGCCGAACCGCCGGCCGAAACGACACCCGATGCACGACCGACCGCCTGCGGCGCTGGAAGCGCTCGACGCGATGCCGGCTGAGCGCATCCTCGTCCCGATGGGCCTGGCGCCGGCGGGCGAGGCCAAGCTGCCGGTGGTGGAGGCCCAGGCCCGCGCCCTCGGCGCCGCCGTCGTGCTGCTGCACGTCCTCGCGCCGCGGACGGCCGCGCTCGCCGGCGGTCCCAGTCCGGCCGAATCCGGGGCCCGCGCCTATCTGGACACGGTCGCCGCTCGCCTCCGCGGGGCGGGCGTCGACGCCCGGCCGCTGCTGCGCAGCGGCCCGGTGGCCGCGGTCACGGCGGCGGCCGCCCGGGAGCTCGGCGCCACCATGGTGGTGGCCGGCGCCGACGCCCGGCGGGGGCCCGCCCGGCTCCTCCCCGGTGGCGTCGCCGCCGCCCTCGCCGCCCACGTCCAGTGCCCGGTGATGCTCGTCCGGCCGGACCTCGCCCGTCTGGCCGGCGGCCCGGCGCGGACGGGGCCGCGCGGATTCGCCGCCGACGCCGCCCGCGGCGGGCCCGTGGTGGCCCGCCAGCGCAGCCCGCGCACCGTCGAGGTGGCGCGCATCGTGGGCACGGCCGCCGATCCGGCGGACTATCGGGCCGACTTCCGGCCCCGCCGCCGCTGGAAGGCGGACGAGCAGCGCTTCCGGCGCGTGCTGGACGCTCTCGAGTGGGGCGTGGCCCTCCCGCCCATCGAGCTGCACAAGCTGGGCTACGGCTACTACGTGGTGGACGGGCACCACCGCGTGGCCGCCGCCCGCCGGCGGGGGCAGCAGTGGCTCGACGCCGCGGTGACCGAGTTCCTGCCGGTGAGCGACCCGGAAGCGCACCGCGTCTTCGCCGAGCGGCTGCGCTTCGAGCAGGCCACCGGCCTGAACCGGGTCGGCGCCGGACGGCCGGGCAGCTACCCGCACCTGGAGGGGCTCGTGCGGGGGTACGCGGTGGGCGCCGGCCTGACCGACCTGCGGGAGGCGGGCGATCGCTGGTACGCCCGCCTCTTCCGCCCGGCCCAGCTGCGGGTGCGCGCCCTGGGGTTGGGGCAGCAGTTCCCCGGCGAGCGCTCGGCGGACGTGCTCGTCCGCGCGGCCGCCCGCCTGCCCCAGGACTGGACCCGGCGCACCGACCCGGCCGGGTGGACGGCCGCCCTCGAAGCGCTCGCCGCCGAGCGGCGGGCGGCGGCCGGGCCGGGGTGAGCCGGGGACCGGCCCCGACCACGGGATCGGCGCAGGCCCCCGCCCGTCAGCGCTCAGCCGCTGTGACGCGTCTCGCGAGAGCGCCCGGCTAGGCCGCCGGCTTGATGTTCTGGTTCGAGCGGAAGAGGTTGTCCGGGTCGTAGCGGGCCTTGATCGCCGCCAGACGGTCGTAGTTCGGTCCGTAGGCGGCCCGGACCCGGTCCTCGCCCTCGTCCACGCCGAGGAAGTTGACGTAGACGCTGCCCGGCGAGAAGCGCCACACGGCCTCCCAGAGCCGGCGCGCCCAGCGGACGTTGGCCGCGTCCTGGGCGGGATCGGTCCACGCGGAGATGGCGTTGAGGGAGTACTCGGCGTCGCGCAGGGGGTAGGCGGTCTCCCCGACGCCGACCCGATTCGCCGCCCCGCCGTAGAACTCGACGATCGCCGCCGAGAGCGGTGAGGCGGGCGCGGCGGCGTGCTCGACGATGGTGTCGATGGCGTCGTCGTCCAGGCGCTGCAGCACGGCCGACTTCCAGTACACCCGGTTCCCGGGCGGGTTGAGCGGATCGAGGATCTGCTGGAAGGCGGTGTAGGGCATGGGCTGCACCAGATCCGCCAGCGGCGGCCCGAACTCCCGCAGCGGCCGCAGCAGCGCCTCGCCCTCGGCGATCGGGCCGTTGAAGAAGGGGACGACCAGCACCACCGGCTGCCCGTCGGGGGACGTCCCCAACGCGGCGTAGGCGCTGGCGTTCTCCGGCGCCGTCTGGGTGAAGTCGCGGTACCGGCGCAGCACGTCCCGGGCCTGCGCCCGAGGCCAGATGAGCAAGCCCCCCAGCACCGTCGGGCCCACCGGATGCAGGCGGTACTCGAAGGAGGTGCCCACACCAAAATTGCCCCCGCCGCCGCGCACGGCCCAGAAGAGGTCCGGGTCCGCCCCGGCGCTGACCGTGCGCAGCTTGCCGTCGGCGGTGACGAGGTCGACCGAGAGCAGGTTGTCGACGGACAGGCCGTGGCTGCGCATGAGCCAGCCGATGCCCCCGCCCAGGGTGAGCCCCGCGATGCCGGTGCTGGAGACGACGCCTCCGGTGGTCGCCAGCCCGAACGCCTGCGTCTCGGCGTCGAACTCGCCCCAGGTCAGGCCGGACTCGGCGCGCACCGTGCGCCGGCCGGGGTCGACCCGGATGCCCTTCATCGCGGACAGGTCGATCACCAGCCCGCCCTCGACCACCCCGTTCCCGGCGGCGCTGTGCCCGCCGCCGCGCACGGCCAGGCGCAGGCCCTGGTCGCGCGCGAAGTCCACCGCCCGGACGACGTCGGCCGCCCCGGCGCTGCGCACGATCAGCGCCGGGGAGCGGTCGATCATGCCGTTCCACACCCGCCGGGCGGCGTCGAACCCGGCGTCGCCGGGACGCAGCACCTGACCCCGAACGCCCTCCCCGAATCGCTTCACGGCCGCCTCGTCCACCGCGACCACTGTCCCACCCGCCGGCTCAGCCATAGCGTGTCTCCATCTCTTCGTCCCGGCCGTTCCCGGCCGTTCCCGGCCGCCGTTCCGGTGCTCGGGCCGGGGCCCGGAGCCGCACCGGTACGTCCTACGCTACGCCCCATCCGGGCCTGAGTCATAAAGACGGGATGAAGATGCGCTAGAGAGCCCGGCGGCGGCCCACCCCGGACGCGCCGATGGTCCCGCCGTGGCAGCCGCAGGGAGGGATTGGAGTACGCTTGGCGGGCGGTGGGCGGTGGCCGGGAG
>DATLLM010000300.1:0-7157 GCA_035537855.1 Chloroflexota bacterium
GCCGGCGGGAGGGCGGGGGTGAGCGCCGGCTGCGACGCCGGCAGGGGGAGCTCAGCCCGCACCACTGTCCCTCCGGTGGCCCCCCGGCGGCGGATCGTGCAGGTGCCCCCCAGCAGGGCGGCCCGCTCGCGCATGTTGAACAGGCCCATGTGGCCGGGAAGCGTCGGCGGGCCCTCGGTCGAGACGGGCAGGCCGACGCCGTCGTCGGCGATCTCGACCGAGACGGCGGTCGCCGTCTGCACCAGGCGCACGGAGACGTTCGCCGCCTCGGCGTGCTTGGCCACGTTGGCCAGGGCCTCCTGGGTGATCCGGAACAGGGCGGTCTCCGTCGTCGGCGGCAGGCGGCGCGCCGCTTCGAGGTCGGATTCGCCCCCGGCGGGGGCGGCGCCGTCCGGGCCGGCCGGACGGGCGAGGTCGCCGCTGACCGAGACGCGGCAGCGCAGCCCGGTGCGCTCCTTGAGGGTCAGGGCCAGCCAGCGCACGGCGGCCACCAGTCCGTGGTCGTCCAGGACGGAGGGGCGGAGGTCGAGGGCCAGGTTGCGCATCTCGTCCAGCATGCGCGCGGCCAGGTCCCGCAGGCGGGACATGGACTGCCGGGCGGCGGCCACCCGGGGCTCCTCGTTGCCCTCGGGGAGGGCCTGCAGGATGCCTTCCAGGCCCATCAGCAGGGCGGCCATGGACTGCATCGTCTCGTCGTGCAGCTCGCGCGCCACCCGCCGGCGCTCGTCCTCCTGCGCGGCGAGCACGAGCCCGGCGAGCCGTTGCAGCTGCACCGTCTTGTCCGCCAGCTCGCGGCGCTGCTCCTCCAGGCGCTGGTTGCTGTCCTCGAGGAGGCGCACGTGCTGATCGAGGCGGTCCCAGAGGCCGCGCACGGCCCGGGAGACGGCCAGGATATCCGGGTCCCCGTAGCGGTCCGGCGCGGCCGGGCGCAGGCCGCCGGCGGGGGTGACCTGCCCCGGCGCCGGGGAGCGCTCGATGGCCTGGCGCAGGTCGCGCAGGGGGCGGAAGGCGATGTGCAGGATGATCCCGGTGAGGACGGCGCTGAGGGACATGGCCACCACCACCATCAGGGCGGCCGTGACCAGGGTGAAGGACCCGCTGAGGACGACCTGGCGGGTCACCGCCGTGCCGATCACGGCCCCGCCGAGGACGACGAAGAGGTTCGCCGCCAGCAGCCGCCAGTAGAGGGGCGGGCCGGTGAGGTACTCCGGATACTCCGGCGCGGCGGAGTCGCCCGGCGCGCCGGCGACGTCGCCGGCGGAGGCGGTGGGCGCTGCCGGCTGACCGATCACGCTCCGATTCTATCGCCCCGGACGGTGCCGCCGCGCGGCGGCGCGCCCGGCGGTGGCGCCGCGCGCATGTGCCGGCGCCGGCGAGCGAAGAATGGGGAGTGCTCCCCTGCGCTGGTGCGCAGCGGGCGCGATAAGGTAACGCTGTGACCCCGGTGTTGGCCGGCCACGCCGTGCTCCCCGCTGTGGCCGCGCTGCTGTGCGCCGTCTTCGCCGTGCTGCTGCTGCGCCAGTGGCGGGCGCGGCGCCGCCCCTACCAGCTCGTCTGGGCCGCCGGGATGCTGTTCTACGGCGCGGCCGCGGGCGCGGACGCGTTCGGGCAGACGTTCGGCTGGACGGAGCCGGGCTACCGGCTGTGGTACCTGGCCGGGGCCATCGCCGCCGCCGCCTGGCTCGGGCTGGGGGAGGTGTACCTGCTGCGCTCGGCCGGGTTCAACGAGCTGGTGGCGCTCGGCGTCTTCGCCGGCTCCATCCCGGCCATCGTGCGCGGGGGGCGCTACCTGGGGGCGCACGAGGACGCCCTGGCCGGCGCGGCGGTCACTCTCGGCATCTGCGGCATCGTCGCCGCCGCCTTACTGGCGCTGATCTCCTGGGAGCGTCCGGCCTGGTTCGGGCACGCCACGGCCGCGGTGGTGATCGCGGGGACGGTCTACGCCGCTTTCCACGTGCTGACGGCGCCGATCGACGCGGCGCAGATGCTCGACCCGGAGACGGGCGTCCCCCACGGGGCCGCCTTCCCGGAGAGCGTGCGCCTGCTGACCCCGATGTTCAACATCGGCGGGGCCCTGGCCCTGTTCTCCGGCGCCGCGTTCAGCGGCTGGCAGTTCTGGCGCCGGGGGGCGAGTCCGGAGCGCCTGATCAGCACCGGCCTGATCGTGCTGGGGGCGTTCTTCCCCAGCCTGACCGGCAGCCTGAACCGCTTCGGGATCACCGACGTCTTCTACTGGGGCGAGCTGCTCGGGGTGCTCCTGATCCTGGCCGGCTTCCTGGCCAGCAGCGAGGTGTTCGGCCGCCGCCGGCGGCCCGCCGAGGCCCCAGCGGCCGCCCGCCACGTCGTCGCCTGAGGGCCCCGCGCCCGTCCGCCGACGCCGCCGCCCCCGCCCGCGCAGAGGCGCGGTGACGGGGGAGGTACCATTCATCGTTCGATGGACCTCAGCCGCACCTCCGCCGGCGACCTGGCGGCCGCCTGCCGGCGCGAGACCGATCGCTTCCGCAGCGGGCAGCCCTCGGCCGACGAGTACTGCTTCGAGGTGTTCCGGCGGGCGATCTGCGACCGGGACGAGGCGGCCTGGGAGGCGGTCGTCGTCCAGTACCGGGGGGTGGTGCTGACCTGGGTGCAGCGCCACGGCGGGGCGAGCGTCGAGGACGCGGACTACTGGGTCAACCGCACCTTCGACCGCTTCTGGTCGGCGATGCGCCCCGAGCGCTTCGGCCTCTTCGAGGGCCTCTCCCGGGTCCTGAAGTACCTCCAGATGTGCGCGGCGACCGCCGTGCTGGACGAGCTGCGCTCGCAGCGGGCGACGGCGCACGAATCGCTCGACCAGCTGTTCGGCACGCGCCACGGCGCCGAGCGGGAGTCGGCGGGCGCCGAGCTGGGCGATCCGGCCGGGGTGGACGCCGAGGCGAGCGCCGTCGAGCGCCTGGCCGGGCAGGAGCTGTGGGGGGCGATCGCCGCCGAGGTGCCGGAAGAGGGCGAGCGCACGGTGCTCTACTACTCCTTCGCCCTGGGCATGAAACCTGCTGAGATCGCGGGCAAGCGGCCCGACCTCTTCGCCGGCGTTCCGGACGTCTACCGGATCAAGCGCAACGTGCTCGAGCGCCTGCGGCGCAGCCCCGCGATGAAGCGCTTCGCGGGGGAGAGCGCGGAGGACGAAGCGGGTGCCCGAAAAGGACCCCCGACGCCGTTTACTCGAGTGACGCAACGACCAGACCAGTCAGGAGGAACGGCGTGACCACTACAGGCTGCATCGACCCAGGAACGGTCACGCCTGAGTCCCTGCTCGCGTACGTCGACGGCGAGGCCCCCCCGGACGTCGTCCGGCACGTGTCCCTGTGCCCCACCTGCGCCGCCGAAGCGGCCGACCTCGCGGCGCTCCAGCGCCGGCTCGGTCACGCCCTCTACCGGTTCGACTGCCCGCCCGGGCAGACCCTGGGCGAGTACGCGCTCGACCTGGTCGCGCCCGAAGAGCGCACCGTCATCGCCCGGCACGTCCTGGACTGCCTGCGTTGCACCGCCGAGCTGCGCAGCCTGCGGGCCTTCCTCAGCGGCGACGAGCTGCTGGAGGTGGCGCCGCAGGGCCTGCTGGCCGGCATCCGGCGCACGGTGGCCACGCTCTTCGCCCCTTCGCCCTCCCGCGACCTGGCCGGCGTCGCCCTGCGCGGTGGCCCCTCGATCGCCCAGACCTACCGCGCCGGCGAGCTGACCCTGACGCTGGCCCCCGGCCCGCAGCCCCGCCGGGGCCGCGCTTCGCTGATGGGCCTGATCGTGCGCGAGGACGGCGAGCTGGAGATCCCCGCCGGGAGCACCGCCCGCCTGCTGGCCCCCACCGGCGCGGCCGAGAGCGCCGAGATCGACGACCTGGGGAACTTCGCCTTCGACGACCTCGTCCCGGCGACGTACGCGCTCGAGCTGCAGCTCGGCGACGACGTGGTCGTGGTCGAGGACGTCCCCATGGCCAGCTAGGCCGGCCCGGCCCGCTTGCGTCCGCTCCCCCAGACAGACCTGCCGGAGGAGGGCTTCGTGCCTTCAGCCCAGGCGATCCCGTCCCGCGCCCGCTCCGTCCGGGCGGGCGCTGCGCCAACCGCCGCCCCGACACCGCCCCCGGGCGCCGCGCCGCCGGCGGAGGTGCTGGCGCGCCTGCTCGACGTCCAGGGCGCCCTGGAGCGGGGCGCGCTCTTCGAGCGCCTCTTCGCCGAGGGCGACCCGGACGCCCTGTTGCGGGCCTTGAAGGCAGAATCCGAGCGCCTGTGGTACGTCGACCCCGGGCTCTCGCTCCGCGCCGCCGAGGTGCTGATTCAGGGCGCCGCCCTGGCCGGAAGGCCGGACCACGGGGCGCTCGGGCTGATGGCCCGCGCCGACGCCATGCGGCTGCTCGGGCAGTACCCGCAGTCGCTCCCCGTCTTCGAAGCGGCGGCGCAGGCCTTCATCGCCCTGGACGACGAGGTGGGCTGGGCCCGCACCCGCATCGGCTGGCTGCACGCCATGCACATGCTCGGCCGGGCGGACGAGGCCCTGCCGCAGGCGGAACAGGCCCGGAACGCCCTCGTCCGCCACGGGGAGTGGCTTCGCGCCGGCGCGCTCGATGTCAACACGGCCGTTGTCTGCCAGCAGCTCGGTCGTATGCAGCGCGCCGTTTCGCTCTACGACCGTGCCCTTGGCGTCTACGCCGGACTCGGACAGGCGGCTGAGCTCCCCTCGGCCCGCACCCGTGCGAACAAGGGCTTCTTGCTGACCCTGCTCGGGGACTTTCGGGCCGCGCTCGAGCTGTTCGATTCGACGCGCGAGGTCTGGCTGCGCAACGGCCAGGATGCCGCCGTCCTCCGTCAGGATCTGATGGTGGCGACGGGCTACCTCGGGCAGGGCCGGTACACGCGGGCCCTGCAGCTGCTGGCGGAGATTCGCGCAGCGCGCGAACACGCCGGCCACGCGGTGGACGCCGCCTGGGCCACGCTGTACATGGTCGAGGGCTATCTGGGGCTCAACCGAAACGGTGAGGCGGCGGCGACGGCCGAGGACGCGATCAGCGGCTTCGAGCGCTGCGGCACCCCGACGGAGGCGGCGAAGGCCCGCCTGTACGCCTCGCTCGCGCTGGCCCGGCTGGGCGAGACCGAACGGGCGATGCGGAGACTGGACGAAGCCGGAGCGACGTTCGAGCGCGCCGGTCTGGCCGGGCAGCTGGCGCTGGTCACCCTGCAGCGGGCTCGCCTCAACCTGACCGGCGGCGACGTCGCCGCCGCGCGCGAGGCCGCGGGGCGGGCGCGTGACCTCTTCGCGACCCAAGGGCTGGCGGTGCGGCGGGCGGAGGCGGAGACCGTCGGCGCGCGGGCCGCGCTCGAGGCCGGAGACGCGGATACGGCGGACCAGCTGGCCCGCGCCGCACTGGTCACTACCGAGGAGCGTGGCGCACCCTGGCTCGCACACGAGGCGCACCTCGTCCTGGCTCGATTGGCGCGCGGCGCCGGCCACCTGGAGGAAGCGCTGCGCGGCTGCGAGCTGGCTGTGGCCAGCATCGAGCAGGTGCAGAGCCGCCTCGCGCCGGAGCTGCGCAGCCACTTCCTCGACGACAAGGTGCAGGTCTTTCGCGAAGCGATCGACACGAGTCTCAGTGCCGCCCGTCCGGCCGAGGCGCTGGCCTACCTTGAACGGGCCAAGTCTCGTGCGCTTGTGGACTACGTGGCGACGAACGCCGAGGTGCGACTTCGCTCCCGGCGTCCGGCGAACGGAACGCTGCTGCGAGAGCTCGGCCGGCTGCGCGACGAGCACAACTGGCTCTACAACCGCCTGAACGGGTACGGACTGTCCCATGCCGGAGACCAGGCGCTGACTCCGGTGCAGGCGGCGGCGATGCAGGAAGCCGTCCGCGAACGGGAGGGGCGTATCGCCCAACTGCTGGAGCGCCTCGTGTTGCAGGATGCCGGCTCGGTTGAAGGGCTGGTCGGAGCGCCCGGTGCGGCGCCGGGCGTGCCGGTGCCAGAGCAAGGGAGCGTCCTCCTGGAGTACTTCCTCCACGAGGACGGTGGCGTGGTCTTCGCCGTCACTCGCGACGGCGTGGCGGCGGTCCCGCTGCCGGCCGGTGCGCCCGAGGTGCAGCGGCACCTGTTCCGCTGGCAGCTCAGCCTCGACGCGTGCGCCAACGCGCTGACCCAGGGCCGGCCGGTGGCGGCCGTCGCCCGGAACGCCGCCGGGGTGCTTCGCGGCCTGCACAAGATCCTGCTGGCGCCGGTGGAGCACCTCGTGCAAGCCCACGAGCGGGTCGTGATCGTTCCCTTCGGGGCCGGACACGCTGTCCCGTGGCAGGCCCTGCATGACGGGTCGGGCAGTCTGCTGGAGCGCGTCGAGGTGTGCCTCTGCCCTTCCAGCAGCATGCTCAACCACCTCGCGAGTCGACGACGCCACGATCGCGGGCCGTCGGTGGTCTTCGCCAACAGCCGCGGTGGCCTGCTGCGGCACGTCGTGCAGGAGGCCGAAGGTGTCGCGGCCGCGCTCGGCGCGGAGGTCTTTTCGGAGGCCAGAGCGACGCGAGCGGCCTTGCGAGAGGCCGTCCCCGGGTGTAAGGTGCTGCACCTGGCGGCGCACGGCGAGGCGCGCCTGGACGACCCGACGTTCGCCCACCTGCAGCTCGCTGACGGGCAGCTGGCGGCGGCGGACGTGTTCAATCTCTCGCTCGACGGCGCCCTGGTGACGTTGAGCGCCTGCGAGACGGGACGGGCGGTGGTGACGGGCGGGGATGAGCTGATCGGACTGAGCCGGGGGTTCCTCTTCGCCGGGGCCTCGACCCTGGTGCAGAGCCTCTGGCGGGTGGAAGACGAGTCCACGGCTCACCTGATGGCGCACTTCTATCGCGAGCTCGCCGCGGGCCAGACGGCGACACGCGCCCTGCGCCAGGCCCAATTGGCCCTGCTCGATGAACGAGATGGTCTCCCCTACTTCTGGGCTCCGTTTCAAGTGGTGGGCGATGGAGACTGGAGACTGGGCCCGGTTTGAGAGGAGATGGAGTGTCGATGACGCCCGAGCAGAGGGACCGCGCGTCGGCAGCGGCGAACGAGAAGGAGCCGGTGCGCTTTCTGCCAGGTGAAGTCTGCCTCGTGGTGGAGGCGCCGGCGGGGAGCGCGGAAGGCGAGTACGAGCGCGTCCGCCTACGCCTGAAC
>DATLLM010000301.1:0-2227 GCA_035537855.1 Chloroflexota bacterium
CTCCCGCCGCTCCGCCCGCCCGTGCTCGTTCCGGTCATCGTTTCCCTTGACTGGCGCGTAGTTGTGCGTATTATCTAGTCAGCTAGCTTCATGCAGGTTTCGTACCACGCCGCCCGGCGCCGTCGGCCATAATGCCCACCAGGTCCTCGCCAGGTCCTCGCCAGGTCCCGGCCGGCGAGCCGGGGGCCCGGGGGCGGCGATCCAGGAGGTGGGTGATGAAGCTCTCCGTGCTCTCCTACTCGTTCCGCGGGCTGCTGGGCGCCGGCCAGATGGACGTCTTCGGCTACCTCGAATCCTGCCGCCACCGCTACGGCCTCGGGGCGGCGGACATCTGGAACGGGTTCCTGCCCACCACCGACGAGGACTTCCTCTACCGGGTCAAGGACGCCCTCGACGAGCGCGACCTGGAGCTGGCCGACCTGTGCGTCGACCGCGCCCACGTCTGGGACGACGACCCGCAGGTGCGCGAGTCGAACCACCGCAACGCCCTCGCCCACCTGCGGGCGGCCGAGATCCTCGGCGCCCGCTTCGTGCGCATCGACGCCGGCAGCCGGCGCGACACCTGGTCCGACGCGGAGTTCGACCACATCGTCTCTCGCTACCAGGAGTATGCCCGCTTCGCCCACGAGCGGGGCTTCAAGACCGGCGCCGAGAACCACTGGGGCCCGGAGCGCCACTGGCCGGAGCTGCGGCGCCTCTACCTGGCCGTCGACCACCCCGGCTTCGGCATCTCCTGCCACCTCGGCGGCTGGGCGGGCAGCCCGCAGGAGGTCGCCGAGGCCGACCGGCGCGTCGCCCCCTGGGTCTGCCACACCCACCTCCCCTGGGACATCACCGAGGGCCCGCTCGAGGAGAAGATGGTCACCCTGCGCGACGCCGGCTACACCGGCTACTACAGCGTCGAGCACCACTCGGCGCAGCGGGAGTACGCCGAGGTGGGGGTGCAGCTCGCGCGCGTCCGCGCCGTCCTCGACGGCTGGCGGGTGCTCGCGGCCGACGGCGTCTTCGCCTCCCGGGAGGCGGCCGGCGCCCCCCCGGCCGCGGCGCCGGCTCAGCCCGCTCCGTCGCCGAACAGCGGCGCCCCCGGCGTCTCCACCGTGGTGCGGTAGACGGCCCCCGTCGCCACCTCGGTCACCACCAGGGTGCGCCGGTCCGGCCCCCCGAAGGCCACGTTCGTCGGCTGCCGCCCCGGCACCACCAGCGGGGGCAGCAGCCGCCCCCCGGGATCGAGGACGTCCACCCGCCCCTCGCTGTGGTGGGCGACGTAGAGATTCCCGGCCACGTCGAACGCCATCCCGTCCGGGCCCGGGCCGCCCTCGAGCACGGCGAAGACGGTGCGCTCGCCGACGCGCCCGCCTTCCCCGATGGCGTAGCGCAGCACCCGGTTGGGCCCCGTCTCCGCCAGGTAGACGGCCGACCCGTCGGGCGCAACCGCCACCCCGTTGGGGAAGGCCAGTCCGCCGTCCAGACGCTCCAGGCGCCCGTCGGGGAAGGCCCGGTAGAAGCCCCCGACCGGATTGGCCAGCGACGAGCCCCAGGGGTCGGAGAAGTAGAGCACGCCCTGCCGGTCGAAGACCAGATCGTTCGCCCCGTTCAGGGGCTGCCCCTCGTACGCCTGCACCCACGGCGTCAGCCGCCCGGCGGCGTCCAGGCGCAGCACGCCGTGGTGCTGCGCCCCCTCGTCGGCGATGTACAGCGTCCCGTCCGGGTGGAAGGCCAGTCCGGCGGGGATCCCCGCCGTGTTGGCGATCTCCGCCGGCGCCCCGTCCGGACCGACGCGCAGGATGGCGCTGGTCAGCCAGTTGACGAAATGCAGGTTCCCCTGGCGGTCGAACGCCGGCCCCTCGGGCGAGTCGTAGCCGCTGGCGATGGTGGTGAAGGCGGCGCCCCCGGCGGGCGCCTGCGCCTGACTCATGGTGTCCTCCTCCGCGTCGCGGCCGGCCGCGTCCGCGCGCTGCCGTCCGGTCGCTCTGCGCCCCCGAGCGTGCCCGGCGCCCTACGCCTCGTCCGGACGCGACCGGTGCGGCACCGGCGCGTCGTCGGCCACCGGAGAGATGCGCGTCCGCGTCGCCGGACCGTAGCGCCGCCGCGCGGTGCGCTCCGCCTCCTGGGCGTCCTTTCGTGTGGGGTAATCCCCCTGATACTCCCAGCGCGGCGCGCCGACCCGCGCCGGGTCGATCTCGAGCCGGTACTTCATGCGCCTTGCCCCTTCCAGGGTCGCTTCAAC
>DATLLM010000302.1:0-3187 GCA_035537855.1 Chloroflexota bacterium
GCCGAGGGCGAGGAAGGCCTGGTGGAGGGCGTCGTCGCGCTCGTCTGCTGGCACCTCCTCACCCATTCCCCGTGATTACTGTGAGGCGCTCTAAGCTCGACTTTCGCCATCTGAGGCCGGCATAGCAGCAGGGTAAGCTCGTCGTCACTCTGCCAGGAGAGACGACGATGCTTACCCTGCCGCCCCCGATGGTCGCCGCTCTGGCGGCGTTCGTCCCCGCCTTCTCGCCGCGGGTGTGGCGGCACGCCCAGGTCCTGCTCGCCGGGGCGCTCCTGGCCCCGGCCCAGCGCACGGTCGCCGCCGCCCTCCGCGTGATGGGGCTGGCACGCGCCGCCCAGTTCCACCGCTACCATCGCGTCCTCAGCCGCGCCCGGTGGTCGGGCTTGGCTCTCAGTCGCCTCCTGCTGCAGCTGCTGGTCGCCGCGTTCGCGCCGCATGGTCCCCTGCTGGTGGGGATCGATGAGACGGTGGAGCGGCGCCGGGGGGCGAAGATCGCGGCCAAGGGGATCTACCGGGACGGCGTGCGGTCGAGCCACGGGCACGTCGTCAAGGCCAGCGGCCTGCGTTGGATCAGCGTCATGCTCCTGGCACCCGTCCCCTGGGCCGGGTGGGTCTGGGCGTTGCCGTTCCTGACGGCGCTGGCCCCCTCCGCGCGCTACGCCACCGCGCGCGGGCGGCAGCACAAGGCGCTGCTGGACTGGGCCCGCCAGCGGCTCCGGGCCGTCCGCCGCTGGTGGCCGGAGCGGGAGGTGGTCGCGGTGGCCGACAGCAGCTACGCGGCGTTGGAGTTCCTCGCCGCGTGCCGCGCCGGGCGCCGCCCCGTGACCATCGTGACGCGCCTGCGCCTCGACGCCGCGCTGTATGCGCCGGCGCCGCCCCGCCGCCCTCGTCAAATCGGGCGCCCGCGCCTCAAGGGGGCCCGGCTGCCGCCCCTCGCCGCGCTCGCCGCCGATCCGGCCACCGTCTGGACCGCGGTCACCGTCGCGCACTGGTACGGGGCCGGGGCGCGGCGGGTGGAGCTCGTGTCCGCCACCGCCCTCTGGTACCACACCGGCGTCCCCCCGGTGCCCCTCCGCTGGGTGCTCGTGCGCGACCCGCAGGGCCGCTTCGCCACGCAAGCGCTGCGGTGTACCGATCCGGCCGCCGGGCCCGCCCAGATCCTGGCCTGGTTCGTCCGGCGCTGGCAGGTGGAGGTCACGTTCGCGGAGGCCCGCCGCCATCTCGGCGTAGAGACCCAGCGGCAGTGGTCGGAGTTGGCGATCCGCCGCACGACGCCCGCCCTGCTCGGCCTCTTCTCCCTCGTCACGCTCCTCGCCCATCCGCGGATGACGGCCGCCGCCACCCGCCCGACGCCCCGCGTCGTCCGGCAAGCCGCGTGGTACTGCAAGCCGGCCCCGACCTTCTCCGATGCCTTGGCCCTTGTCCGGCGCGAGTTGTGGCGCCACCAGACTTTCCAGACGTCGGCGCCGGCGGACGAGGTGGCGAAAGTCCCCCGCGCCCTCATCGACCGCCTGACTGAGACCCTCTGCTACGTCGCCTGAAGGGCGAAAGTCGAGCTAAGGTGAGACTCGCTGCGACTCGGCCTTCGACACGCCCATAGGTTTCACTAACCGAACCGGCAGAAGTTCTGGACCAGGACTCGTGCCCAGTACACCTGGTCGGCCGCACTCGTGGGTAGTCCAAGACTTCTGCCGCTACGCATAGGGCGTGTCTGGTGAATCAATGCGCTCGGCGGCGAAATTGCCGCTGGCGTGGACTGCCGTGTGAAACAGGGTCTCCTGGGCATTGTTGGTGAAGCCGTGCGGCACCCCCGACGGGACGAGCACCACGTCGCCTGCCCCGGCCTCGACGGTGACCTCACCCACGGTGTAGGTGCCGCGCCCGCCGTGCACGATGAAGAGTTCCTCGTAGGTGTGCCGGTGCAGGTGGGCGCCCAACCCTGGGGCGGTCTCGCCCATGACGAGCGTGAGGTGGTCGAGGCCGTAGCGGTTGCCTTCGAGGAGGAAGCGCCCGGGGAGTGCGCCCCCGGTGCGGCCGCCGAGCGGGGGGAGGTCGCTCATGGCGACGAGGATCTGCGGCGCGGTAAGGGGGGCGTGCCGGTCGTCCATGGGGTCTCCTTCCACGATGAGGGCCACGACTCATGGGGGCGAGGGCCTGTTCCCCACTGTGCGCCTGGCTGTCAAGCACGGGCACACGTATCTCGGGGCCTCGTTCCGTCGGCGACCGCTTCGTGCGGCGAGACGCCGTGACCGTGCAACACCCTCGCCGGCGTCACCGGCCGGTGTCGGCCACCTCCAGCAGCAGATCGGCGAGCTCGCGCGGCGCGGTGACCATCGGATCGTGGCCCGCGTCGAGCTCCCGAAAGCGCCAGCCGGGCGCGCGCTGCGCCGGGTGGGGACTGGTGGTGGAACACAAGGGGCCGCGCGTGCAGAGGATGAACGTGCGCGGCAGCGTCTGGCCCCGGCCGCTCGGGAGCCGCAGCGGGTCGCTACCCGCCTTCCCTGGCTGCGGCGCCAGTCGCTCGGCCATCCAGCGGCGCTCGGCGGAGTCGACGATCCCCAACCCGTCCAGGCGCTCCTGCCAGACGTCACCGTCACCGCGGGGGCGCACCTGCTCCTCCCCCCTGGCGCGCCGCGCCGCGGCCATCACGTCGGCGTACGACCACCCGTCCGCCGCGAAGACGCCGGAGTCGGCGTCCAGGTAGACCAGGTGGGCCAGCCGCTCGGGGGCCTGGTCCGCGACCCCAGCGATAACGTGCCCGCCGTAGCTGTGCCCGACCAGCACCACCCCGGACAGGTCCTCGTACTCCAGCAGCTTGCACACGTCCTGCACGTGCGTGTCCGTGCTCACCTCGGGCGTCGCCAGGTGGACGCGCTCGCCCTGGCCGGTCAGCGTCGGCGCGTAGACCTCGTGGCCCGCGGCGCGGAGCAGCGGCGTCAGCTTCCGCCAGCACCAGCCCCCGTGCCACGCGCCGTGCACCAAGACGTACGTCGCCGTGCCCCACCTCCCCGCGACACGCACCCGGGCCGCGCCGCCGCGCCATCGTACTCCGCAGCGTCCAGCGTTTGCGGACACGCCGGAGCCACGCCCCTTTTACCCGCGGGGCTGCCGGTCGGCACCCTGGCGCTGGTCGAGCGCCTCAAGCAGCCGCCGCAGGCCTTCGGAGACGTTGCCCTGACCCTCTCCC
>DATLLM010000303.1:0-3619 GCA_035537855.1 Chloroflexota bacterium
GTTCGGCGATCCGTGGCGGCTCGACCTGGACGAGCTGGCGGCGGCGTTCAACGAGCGCACGGCGGGGATCGTGATCAACACCCCGAACAACCCGACGGGCAAGGTGCTCACCCGGGCCGAGCTGGAGGCCGTCGCCGCGCTCTGCCGGCGCTGGGACGTCCTGGCGGTGACGGACGAGATCTACGAGCACATCGTCTACCGCGGGGAGCACGTCCTCCTGGCGACCCTCCCCGGGATGGCGGAGCGCACGGTGACCATCAGCGGCATCGGGAAGACCTACAGCGTCACCGGCTGGCGGGTGGGGTGGGCGATCGCCCCGCCCCGGGTCAGCGGGGCGATCCGCAAGGTGCACGACTTCCTCACCGTCGGGGCCGCCGCCCCCCTCCAGGCGGCGGCGGCGGTGGCCCTCGACCTGCCGGAGAGCTATTACGTCGATCTGGTGGGCGACTACACGCGCAAGCGGTCGCTGCTGCTGGAGGGGCTGGCGCGGGCCGGCTTCCGCTTCGCGCCGCCGGACGGGGCCTACTACGTGATGGCGGACATCAGCCCGTTCGGCCTGGGCGACGACGCCGCGTTCGCCCGCCACCTGGTGGAAGCGCTCGGGGTGGCCGTCGTCCCCGGGACGTCCTTCTACCCGCACGGTCCGGACGGCGGGCAGGGGCGCGAGCGGGTGCGCTTCAGCTTCCCCAAGCGCCTGGAGACGCTGCGGCGCGCCGCCGAGCGTCTGGCGCAGCTGAATCCGGCGCAACCCGGAGGGTGAGCCGCCGTATCATTGGAACGTGGCCCCTTCCGATTCCCGGCAGCGCCGTGACCGTCAGAGTCCCCGAGATGCGCTCCAGCGTCCGTTGCAGGATCTGCGCATCTCGGTGACCGACCGCTGCAACTTCCGCTGCGTCTACTGCATGCCGAAGGAGGTCTTCGGGCGAGACTTCCGGTTCCTCCCCCGCACCGCCCTGTTGACGTTCGAGGAGATCACCCGGCTGGCCGGGCTGTTCGCCGCCCAGGGGGTGCGCAAGGTGCGCCTGACCGGCGGCGAGCCCCTGCTGCGGCGCCAGCTGGAGACCCTGGTGGCGATGCTCGCCCGGGTCGAGGGGATCGACGACCTGACCCTGACCACGAACGGTTCGCTGCTGACCCCCGACCGGGCGCGCGCCCTGCGCGACGCCGGCCTGCGGCGGATCACGATCAGCCTGGACTCGCTCGACGACAGCGTCTTCCGCTCGATGAACGACGTCGGCATCTCGGTCGACACGATCCTGGAGGCGATCGCGGCCGCCGAGGGGGCCGGGCTCGACCCGATCAAGATCGACATGGTGGTCAAGCGGGGGGTCAACGAGGAGAGCATCGTCCCCATGGCCCGCCACTTCCGGGGCAGCGGCCACATCCTGCGCTTCATCGAGTACATGGACGTCGGCAACAGCAACGGCTGGCAGATGGACGACGTCGTCCCGGCGAAAGACATGGTCGCCGCCGTCGACGCCGTCTGGCCGGTCGAGCCGGCCGAGCCGAACTACTACGGCGAGGTCGCCGAGCGCTGGCGCTACCGCGACGGCGGGGGCGAGATCGGGGTCATCGCCTCGGTCACCCAGCCGTTCTGCGGCACCTGCACCCGCTCGCGCCTCTCGGCCGAGGGCAAGCTCTACACCTGCCTCTTCTCCGGCCTGGGCACGGACCTGCGGGCGCCCCTGCGGGAGGGCGCCTCGGACGAGGAGGTCGGCGACCTCATCGGGCGCGTCTGGCGCCGGCGCACGGACCGCTACTCGGAGATCCGCACGGCGGCGACGCCCGGATTGCCGGAGCGCAAGAAGGTCGAGATGTCCCACATCGGGGGGTAATGCTGAGCATGCCGGAACTTCGCAGCCAGCGCCTGCGGCGCGTCAACCACCAGGGGGACGCCCTGCGTCTGGGGATGAACTGGACGGAGGAGGACCTGGGCAAGCCCCAGATCCTGGTGGAGAGCGCCTACGGCATGGGGCACCCGGGCACCTACCACTTCCGGCCCCTGATCGAGGAGGTCTCCAACGGGGTCTTCGAGGCCGGCGGCAAGCCGGGCGTCTTCTACGCCTCGGACATCTGCGACGGCGTCGCCCAGGCCCACGCCGGGATGAGCTACTCCCTGATCTCGCGCGACATCCAGACCGCGCTGATCGAGGTGCACGCCCTCGGGCACCCCCACGACGGCATGGTGGTCATCTCCGGCAACGACAAGTCGGTGCCGGCCCACCTGATGGCCATCGCCCGCTGCGACCTGCCGGCGATCCACGTTCCGGGCGGCACCCAGCTCAACGCCCCCAACTACACCACCTCCGATCAGCTGTGGGGGATGGGCGCGGCCGTCGAACGGGGCGAGCTGCCCCACGCCGACCTCGAGCTGCACCAGCGCGGCGCCTGCCCCACCTGCGGCGCCTGCCAGTTCATGGGCAGCGCCTCGACCGGCCAGGTGATCTCCGAGGCCCTCGGCCTGGCCCTGCCGGGCAGCGCGCTGATCCCCTCGCCTCTGACGCGGCACCTGCGCGTCGCCCGGGCCGCCGGGAAGCAGGTGCTGCGCCTGGTCGAGGACGACCTGCGTCCGAGCAAGATCCTCACCCGGGAGTCGTTCGAGAACGCCATCGTGCTGCACGCCGCCGTCGGCGGCTCGACCAACGCCTTGCTGCACCTCCCGGCCATCGCCCGGGAGGCGGGCATCGACGTCACGATCGACGACTTCGACCGCATCCACCGCCGGGTGCCGGTGCTGGCCAACGCCAAGACCACCGGGCGCTACCCCGTCGAGTACCTCTGGTACGCCGGCGGCGTGCCGGCGGTGATGCTGGCGGTGAAGGACCTCCTGCACCTTGACTGCCTGACCGTCACCGGCAAGACCCTGGGCGAAAACCTGGACGAGATCGAGGCCAGCACCTTCTTCTTCGAGACCGGCGGCTACCTGGCCAACGTCAAGGTGGCGGTGCCGGAGATCATCCGCCCCCGCGACGATCCCTTCGGTCCCGAAGGCGGCGTCGCCGTCCTGCGCGGCAATCTCGCCCCGGGCGGGGCGGTGATCAAGCACTTCTCGGTGCCACGCGAGATGCACGTCCACACCGGCCCGGCCCGCGTCTTCGACACCGAGGACCTGGCCGTCGAGGCCCTGCTCGCCCGGGACGTCAAGCCGGGGGACGTGGTCGTGATCCGCTACGAGGGGCCCCGCGCCAACGGCATGCCGGAGATGTACTACGCCACGGCGATCATCGCCGCGAGCAAGGAGCTGACCGCCACCTGCGCCGTGGTCACCGACGGGCGCTACTCCGGCGCGGCCAAGGGCCCGGCGGTCGGCCACGTCACCCCCGAGGCGCTCGACGGCGGACCGATCGCCCTGCTCGAAGACGGCGACCTGATCGAGATCAACGTCCCCGAGCGGCGCCTGGCGGTGGTCGGCACCGCGGACGGCGCCCTGTCTCCCGAGGCGGTGGACGCGCTGCTGGCCGAGCGCCGCCGGCGCTGGACGCGGCCCAAGCCGCGCCACGAGCGCGGCATCCTCTCCCTCTACTCCCGCGTCGCGGCCAGTCCGAGCGAGGGCGCCTACCTTGCCTAGCCCGTACCGTGCCCCGGCGACGGCGGGTGCGGGCCGGGGCACGGTACGGGC
>DATLLM010000304.1:0-5057 GCA_035537855.1 Chloroflexota bacterium
GCCTGACCTACGCCCCGCTGCTGCTGAGCCTGGCCGGGACGGACGCCCCGGGCCTGCCCCTGCTCCGCTCCGGCGGCCGGCAGGTCGCAACGGCCATCGCCTCGGGCGAGGCGGTCGCGGGGGCGCTGCCGCTGCCCGATCTGGCCGCGGCCGTCGCCGCCGGCGCGCCGCTGGTCGCCTTCGGGGCCCTCACCCGGCGGGCCGGCGGGCAGCTGGTCGTCGCCCGGGACGCGCCCATCCCCCGCCGGGCGACGGCGCTGATGGACGGAAGCTGGCGCGGGGCGCGCGTCGGCGTGACCACCGGCAGCGGCGGGAGCGAGACCCTGATGCGCTTCTGGTGGCTGGCCGACGCCCCCGACCTTTCGGGCGGTCCGGGCGGGCCGGGCCCCGGAGTCGACTACCTGGGGCGCGACCCGTGGCGGGGTGAGCCGCGGTGGATCGGCTTCAGCACCGGAGAGGGGCTGGTGGCGGCGCTCAAGGACGGGCGCATCTGGGCCTTCCTCGGCCCCTCCGGGGCGGCCGCCCAGGCCTTGCTGCTGGGTACGGCCGAGGTGCTGGCCAACGTCTCGGACGGGTCGGCCGCGGGGACGGCGAGCGCGGCCCTGCCGGTGGTGCTGGCCACCCGGCGTGACCGGCTGGGCGCGGCCCACCCGCTGATCCCCGGACTGGCCGCGGCCTGCGCCCGGTCGGCCGTGGCGCTCGCCGCGGCGGACGGGGCCACCCTGGCGGCGCAGGCCGTGCCGGAGCAGGACGCCCTCGCCCGGCAGCAGGCGCTGCGCCTCGACGCCTCGCCGGCGGCCGGAGGCGGACTGTACTCACCGGATGGCCGGTTGGCGGCGGAAGCGGTCGAGCGCTACCTCGACCTGGCGGCGCGCGCCGGCGCCGGACTGCAGCTCACGGCCGCCACGCTGGTCGGGGCGTAAGCCGCCGCGTCCACAGGCCCCGCCGGGGGCCCGCCGGGTCGTCCCGGTCTGCCGGCTGGCACGTAACGTGCCTCTGAGTCGGGGCAGGCAAGACGACCGAGAGGAGCGAAGCGATGAACGTGAGCGACGTCATGACGCGCGCCGTCGACGTGATCCACCCCGATTCGACGCTGGACGAGGCCGCCGAGCGGATGCGCCGGCTGGACGTCGGCCCCCTGCCGGTGTGCGACGGCGACCGCCTGGTGGGGATGATCACCGACCGCGACATCACCGTGCGCGGCACGGCGGAGAGTCGCGATCCGGTGACCACCCGGGTCTCGGAGATCATGACCCCGGAGGTCGTGTTCACTTACGAGGACGAGGACGTCAAGCGCGCGGCGAAGCTGATGGAGGATCACCAGCTGCGCCGCCTGGTGGTGCTCAACCGGGACAAGAAGCTGGTGGGGATCGTCTCCCTCGGCGATCTGGCGGTTGAGACCGCGGACGACAAGCTCAAGGGGCAGGTGCTGGAAGAGATCTCCCGGCCGTCCGACCCCGAGCGCTAGCCCGTCTGTCGCCGTAGCGACCAGAGAGCGCCTCACCCGGTTGGGGGAAAGCAGCGCGTTGCTTCCTGGGGACGACGTCCCCAGCCCCCTTCTTGAGCGGCGCTCTTGAGGACCGATGAGAGGCCGGCCCCCGAGGGATGGGGGCCGGCCTCTGGCGTTCCCGGCAGCGGCTGCGGCGCTGCGGCGCTGCGGCTCAGGTGCGCTCCTGCGTCCAGGACGGCGGGTCGCTCGTCCCCATGGACTCCTCCGAGGACTGGGTCACCGTGTCTTTGTCCGGCGGCGTGGTGGGATCGCCGGCCGGCTGGACGGTGCCCGCGCCGGCGGAGGACGGCGCGGCGGAGCCGGGAACGGTCTCGTCCCCGGCCGCCTCGCCCGTGCTGTTGGTCCCACCGGTGGGGGCGGCTGGCGTCGCGGGCGCCGTCGGCCGGGCGGCGCCGCCGGCACTGACCTTGATCTGGCGTGGCATGGCCTGCTCCGCCTTCGGCAGGGTCAGCTCGAGGATGCCGTCCTGGAAGCGGGCCTCAGCGCCGTCCGGATTCACCGGCGCGGGGAGCGTCACCATACGGTGGAAGGCCCCGCTGCGCTGCTCGCGGATGATCCAGTGCTGCTCCTTGCGCTCCTCGCTCGCGGTGCTCTCGCCGCGGACGGTCAGGGTGTCCCCGTGGATGGTGATCTGGACGTCCTCCGGCTTCAGGCCGGGCAGCGCGGCGCGCAGGACGAAGCCCGCGTCCGACTCGGCCAGATCGATGGGGAAGCTGCTCGCCCGCCCGGAGGCGAAGCCGTTGCGCAGCGAGTTGTCGTCGAACATGCGGTCCATGGCCTCCCTGAGGGCGAGCATGTCTCTGAAGGGGTTCCAGCGATCCATGGCCATGGTGTCTCATTCCTCCTGCGGTCGTAGCCACGGACGTACGTCGAGGCGTGGCCCGAGCGTGGGCTCCGCCGGAGACGGAGCACAATTCGTGCCATTCGCGCGCCGTCCGGGCGCGCCCTGGCACCGCCCTTGCAGAGCAGGTCGACCAGATCGAGATTGACCGGGCTGCACCGCGGGGTGGGGGCCGGAGAGGAGACGCAGGCTGCGATGAACGAGCGACAATCGGGAGCGACCCTGGAGACGAGGATCGAGCGCGCGCTCGAGGCCCGCGCCGGGGTGAACGCCATCGTGGACATCAAGGACGGCGAGATCACGCTGAGCGGGACGGTGGATACGGCCGAGGCGCGCCTGGCGGCCGCGGACGTGGTCGCCGAGCTGGCGCCGCGGCTGCGCCTGACGAACGACCTCGAGGTGGAGGCGGTGCTGCCGGCCGAGCCGGCCGGCCTCTACGGCGGCTCGGTCCCGGACGCGGGACCGGCCGAAGGGGCGGCGGGCCCGCCGGCGGAGAGTCTCGAAGCGCTCGCCGCGCGCGAGGGGGAGATCGACCCGGACTTCACCGACCAGCAGCTGAGCACCAGCGGCCTGGAATCCGCCGGGGTCGACCGGGACGAGGAGGAGGACACCGTCTTCTTCCCGCCGACGGACCCGGTGATCACCACCGACGCCCGGGGGGACGCCCGGGTGCTCGGCGGCTTCAGCGCCACCTCGGAGGACGACGTGTCCGTCGAGCGCTCGGCGTCGGACGGGGAGTACGGCGACGAGGCCATCGCCGACGCCGTGCGCCGGGAGCTGCTGGAGGACGCGGCGACGACCGACCTGACGATCGACGTCGAGGTGCGTGAGGGGGTGGTCTCCCTGCGCGGCAGCGTGCAGAGCGTGACCGACGCCGAGAACGCCGAGGAGGTGGCCGGCCGGGTGCCCGGCGTCGAGGAGGTCCTGGAGGAGCTGCGGGTCGTCGACGTCTGAGGCGCGGGCTCCGGGTGCCGCGCGGCCGTCCGTTCGGCCCGTCCGGCCGCGGGGCCCGCGGCCGGGCTAGTTCTGGCGGTCGCGCCGGGCGACCCCCATGGCCACCGCCCCGGCGACGGCGGCCCCGGCGACGGCGAGCGCCGCCAGCTGGGTGCGGTCCGGGCCGCGGCGCGACTCCGGGGCCCCGGGCGCGCCCGCCGCGCCGTCCTGGGGGACGGCGCCGTTGGGGTGGACGGCGCCGTTCTGGCGGGCGTCGTCCGGGGGGGTGCCCGCCGCCGCGCCGCCGTAGGTGGCGGCCTCCGGGCCACCTTCGCCTGCGGCGACGCGCTGCGCGGCGGCCGCGTTGGTGGCGGCGACCCGCTCGGGAGTGACGCCGGCCTCGCGCGCCGCCTCGGGGGCGGGCTCGGGCTGCTTCCCCGGCAGCTGCTTGCGCGGATCGGTGATCTTATCCCGGATCGTCTCCGGGTCGTAGCGTTTGGTCGTCTCGGCGTTGAACTCGGCGCCGAGCACGATCACCTGGCTGGAGAGGTAGAGGAAGTAGAGGAACAGGATCAGACCGAAAGCGGTGCCGTACGTCTTGGCGTAGGACGCGGCGCCGACCAGGTTGACGTAGAGCCCGAAGCCGAGGCTGAGGACGATCAGGGCGAGGGTCGCCAGCAGGGTGCCGGGGGAGATCCAGCGGAACTGCTGGCGCACGTTCGGCGCCTGCCAGTAGAGCAGGGAGAAGGCCAGGACGATGACGGCCAGGCCGAGGACGATGCGGACGATCTGGAGCACGAGCTGGGTCGCGCCGCCGAGGCCGATGGCGCCGCCGGCCCACTGGATCAGGTCGCTGCCCAGGGTGAGGCTGACCATCCCCACGATGAGCAAGAGGCTGAGCATCAGGGTGAGCCCCAGGGCGATGGCCTTCTCCTTGAAGAAGCCGCGGGTCTCGCTGACGCCGTAGGCGCGGTTGAAGGCTTTCATGATGGTGGCGACGCCGGCCGACGCCGACCACAGGGCGAGGACGAGACCGACGGCCGCGCCGATGGACAGGGCCTCGTTGCCGCGCTGGCCCAGCACCTGCGCCAGCGGCTCCCGCAACGCCTCGGCCGTGGCCGCCGGCATCTGGGCGTAGAGGGAGTTCATGATGTCGTCCAGGAGCTGATCCTGGCGGATGGCCCGCCCGACCATCCCGGCGACGGTGGCGAGGAAGATGAGGAACGGGAAGAGGGCGAAGATGAAGTGGTACGCCATCTCCGCCGCCAGGCCGCCGACGTCGTCGCGCTTGTACTCGGTGACTACGGCTTTCGAGACGACCGGCCACTCGATCTGGCTCAGCTTCACGGGGACAGGCCCTCCCTGTTCCCCCGCCAGGCAACATCTGTGCCAGACCGGGCCATCGGAGCGCCCCCGGCGTACCGCGCTCGGCCGGCGGCGCCCGGCGCGCCGGCCGCGGCTGCGGGCGTCAGGCGGCGGCGGGCAGATTCCAGGGGACGGCGTAGAACGTCACGTACTCCCGGACGGCCAGGGCGGCCTCGCGGATCTCGCTCCCCGGCCGGCGCTGCTCGCGCTCGGCGAGCGAGCGGGCGCGCTCGGGCGAGAGGGCCGAGACGGCGGTCAGGCGCCAGGCGTCGGCGCCGATGCGGGCGTAGGTGGCGTAGATTCTCATCGCGACGTTCCTCTTCCTGCCATGTTCTCCGGTCGGGAGGGGGCAGCGTGTTGGCCGCGGGTTGTGTTCCAGTTGTCCGGCAGCGGCCGCCCGGAACGCAA
>DATLLM010000305.1:0-2970 GCA_035537855.1 Chloroflexota bacterium
CTCCCGGAAAGCGCTCATGCGTACCCCAGGTCGCGCAGGGCCTGCCCGGCGCCGGCCAGATTGTCCAGCCGCATCTCGGAGTACTTGCGGGAGAGGACGACGCCCCCGGCGCCCCCGGCGAAGGCCCCCTTCACGGCGTCCCGCACGCCCTCCGGCGTGCACTTGCTCTCGTCCGCTTCGGTGGGGATGTCGATGTCGATCCCGGGGTAGATGGGGATCTCGTCGTTCACCCCCTGCACCGCCCGCTCGGTCTCCCGGCGCACGTAGTCGGCGGAGAAGCCGGCGGTGGCGATCTCCTCGAACGGCGCCTCCTCCAGATTGAGCAGGCGCAGCATCAGGGGGTAGACCTCGGCCGGGGTGGCGTCGCCGAACAGGGACCGGCAGAGGTTGGCCACGAAGTGCCCGAAGCGGGGCCCGGCGCAGTTGTTGTAGATCACGGGCTTGAGCCAGTCGTGGTACCGCTTGAGGTCGGCGTAGTCCTCCTCGGCCCGGTACCAGGGGCTGAACGAGAGCTCGTGGTAGACGTGGACGCCGACCTCCTTGCGCGGGTCGGCCGCCTTGACCGTGCCGTAGATCTCGCGGGAGAGCTGGTGCTGGCCGTCGCTCCACAGCCGCTCCCAGGCCAGGAGCTCCGGATAGGTCAGCAGGTGGCGCCAGAACGTGGTGAAGTAGCCGTCGGACGGGCGCTCGCCGCGCCCGGCGCGCTCGTACCAGTCGTAGAGGGCCTGGTACCCGGCGATCCCCCGCCGGGGGTCGTAGCCCCGCTCCCGGAACGCCGCCCGGCAGTGCTCGCAGAAGCAGGCGATGTCGCGCGCGACGTAGCGGTTGCGATTGCCGATCAGGTGATTCAGGGGCCCGGTGCGCTCGGAGCACCAGACGATGCCGGCCAGGGGCCAGTTGCGGGCGTAGTCCTCCATGCGCCCCCGGATCCACCAGCGGTAGTCCGGGTGGCGGAAGCAGGGCCGGTTACTCGGCCGGCCCCAGACGTCCACCTCGAGCGCCGCCGTGAAGCTGGGCACGGCGTGCAGGTGGCGGGAGGTGCTGCTCTCCTCCATCCAGGCGTAGGCGCGGACCCCCCGGCGCTGCGCCTCCGGCAGCACCGCCTCGAAGAGGTCGAAGCCCGCCGGGATCTCCGGGTCGGTGTGCCCGTAGGCGGCGGCGATGGCCGTCTTGCCGTACCAGCGGGGGTCGGTGCGGTTGTAGGCGCCGCCGCGGAAGTCGTCCGGCGCCTGCACCCCGTGGTCCGGGAAGGGCTGCCCCGGCACCTGGCGCCCGCCCGTGCCGCGCGTCCAGGTGGGGTTGGCGAGCAGGAGGGCGTTGACCCCGGCCCGCTCCTGCAAGACGTCCAGCACCTGGGGCACCCCCTCGTCGACGAAGGACACGGCGCCGATCTGGATGGCGACGAACGGCCGGGAGGTCGACTGACTCATCCACTCCTCCTGCTCCGGCCGGGTTGACGGCCCGTCGCCGGGGTATGCAGAATATCACACGTGCAGGCGCCCTCAGGGGGAGCTATTTCGAACAGCAACGACGACGCCGTGCCCGCCGCGCCCGCCGCGAGCGCCCCCGCCGCCGCCGTGGTGCCCCGCGCGCAGACCCGTAGCCTGCGGCGCGGACTGGCGGCGCTGGAGTACGTCTCCGGCGCGGGCGAGGCGAGCGTCTCGGAGGTGGCGGCCGCCCTCGGCCTGCCCCGCCCCTCGGCGCACATCCTGCTCACCACCCTGACGGCCGCCGGCTACCTGCGCCAGGCCAGGCGGCGGGGCCGCTACCGCCTCGATCTGCGCGTGCTGACCCTGGCCCGGGAGGTGCTGACCCGCCTGCCCGTGCGCGAGCGCGCGGCCCCCGTGCTCTACGAGCTGGCCCAGAGCACCGGGCTGAACGCCTACCTGGCCGTCCTCTCCCGCGGCCAGGCGGTCACCGTCGACCGGGTGGTGGCCCGGCCCGGGCCGGCGGCGCGCGCCGACGTCGGGGTGGCCAACCCGGCCTACGCCTCGGCCATGGGCAAGGCGCTGCTCGCCCACCTGCCCCCGGCGGAGCGGGAGGCGTACCTGAGCACCGTCGACGTCGTGCCGGTCACGGAGCACACCGTCGCCGGCGTCGCGGCCCTGCGGGCGGAGCTGGAGCGGATCAACGCGCAGGGGTACGCCCTGAGCGAGGGGGAGCACCGGGCGGACGTGCGCAGCGTCGCCGCCCCGGTCTTCGCCTACAACGGCGAGTCGCTCGCCGCCGTCTGCGTGCGGCACCACACCCCGCCGGGTGAGCCGCCGCCGCCGGCCCTGATCCGGACCGTGATGGAGTTCGCCCAGCGGATCTCCTACAGCCTGGGCTACGGCGTCATCCTCGACTGAAAGGCGATCCAGCCGGGAAGGCGGTCCAGCCGGAGAAGGCGGTTCTGCGCGAGGGCGGTCCGGGGAAGGCGGTGCATCCGAGGAGCGCGGTTCTGCGCGAGGGCGGTCCGGGGAAGGTGATTCATCCGAGGAGCCCGGATCTGCGCGGGTGCGTCCGCTGGGGGCCGCCGCCAGGGGGCCGCGAGGCCGCCCGGTCCACGGCCAGGAAGGCGTGGGTGAGGGACGGCCGCGCGGTCTCGCCCGGGCGCATCGACCGCCGGGACGTGGGCGGCGTCGGGCGAGACCCCAGGGTCGTGCCTCACCCACGCCTTCGCGGCGGTGGACGGCGGGGCCCGCGGCCCCCAGGCGACGGTCTCCCAGCGGTGCGACCGCGCGCGAAAGGGCCCTCGTGCTCCTCGGGTCCCGCCTCACCCTCTACCGATGATCCCCGCGCAAGGTGGTCCTCGACGGGGGATGCGTTGCCTGCGGCTCTTCCCTCGCCCGGGCTAGACGGTGTTGAGCATCAGGTAGACCGTCCAGCCGGTGACCACCACGTAGAGCCAGATCGGCAGGGTCACCCGGGCGATCTGGCGGTGGCGGCGGTACTGCTGGCGCAGCGCCCGGCGCAGGGTGACCAGGGCCA
>DATLLM010000306.1:0-9434 GCA_035537855.1 Chloroflexota bacterium
CCAGCCCCCCGGTCGACCCCGGCGAGTTCGCCCACTTCTGCGCCCAGGTCGTCCGGCGCTACGGGTGAGCCGCCGTCGCCACGGGTGGCACGCCGCGTGCGACGACGAGCGGGTGAACGCCGAGGCAGGCATGGACCCCCACCCCAGCCCGAATCCTGCCGGCGCCCCCGAGCGGCGCGCGCCGGCCAGCGACCCGCGCCGCGAGCGGCAGCTCAAGGCGCTCCGCGAGCGCCTGTCGGCGCTCCAGGCGAGCCTGCTCGCCGTGCGCGAGGGGACACGGCAGCTGACCGAGATCGAAGCGCAGCGCCGGCTGACGCCGGCGGAGACGGCCCGGGCGCGGGCCCTGCGCTGGGAGGGCGAGCGCCTGCGCCACGAGCTGCAGCTGCTGCGCGAGCGCTTCGAGAGCCTCGGCAGGGACGCGGCGACCCGGGGGCCGGCGGGCGGCCCGGCGGGCGGTCGCCGGCGCCGGATCAGCCCGGTGCGCCGCCGGGCCGGCTCCAGGGCGCGCGCAGCCGGCGCTGGATCTCCGCGGTCACGCCGTCGGCCGGGATTCGCTCCTGAGTCATGGTGTCCCGGTCGCGGACGGTGACGGTGCCGTCCTCGAGGCTCTGGCTGTCCACGGTCAGGCACCAGGGCGTCCCGATCTCGTCCTGGCGCCGGTAGCGGCGCCCGACGCTCCCCGTCTCGTCGTACTGCACCGGCACCTCGGCGCGCAGGTCGCCGTAGATGCGCTGGGCCAGGGCGACCAGCCGCTCGTCGCGCTTGACCAGGGGCAGCACGGCCGCCTTGACCGGCGCCAGGCGGGGATGGAAGCGCAAGATGGTGCGCACGCCCTCCTTGTCCTGCTCCTCCTCGTAGGCTTCGAGCAGGAAGACCAGCATCACCCGGTCGACGCCGAGGGAGGGCTCGACGACGTAGGGGACGACGTGCTCCTTGGTCTCCTCGTCGAAGTAGTCCAGCTCCTCGCCCGAGGCCCTGGCGTGCTGGGTCAGGTCGTAGTCCCCGCGGTTGGCCAGTCCCCACAGCTCGCTCTTGCCGAAGGGGAACCGGTACTCGATGTCCACGGTGCGCCGGGAGTAGTGGGAGAGGTCCTCTTTGGGGTGCTCGTAGAGGTCGAGCATCTCCCGGCGCACGCCCAGCCCCACCAGCCAGGCCAGGTTGGTCTCCAGCCAGGTGTCGAAGGCCGCCTCGTCCTCTCCGGGGCGGACGAAGTACTCCAGCTCCATCTGCTCCAGCTCGCGCAGGCGGAAGATGAAGTTCCCCGTGGTGATCTCGTTGCGGAAGGCCTTGCCGATCTGGGCGATTCCGAACGGCAGCTTCTTGCGGCTGGACTGCTGGACGAGCCGGAAGTTGGTGAAGATGGCCTGGCAGGTCTCCGGACGGAGGTAGGCGACGCTGGCCTCCTCCTCGACCGGGCCGACGAAGGTCTTGAACATGGTGTTGAACTGGCGCACGTCCGACCAGTCCCGCTTGCCGCAGACGGGGCAGTTCTTGGCCAGGTCGATCTGATCCGCGCGGAAGCGGTTGTGGCAGTTCTTGCACTCCACCAGGGGGTCGGTGAAGTTCTTCAGGTGCCCTGAGGCCTCCCACACCCGCGGCGAGGCGAGGATTCCGGCGTCCAGACCGACGACGTCCGGGCGGCGCCAGACGTAGTCCCGCCACCAGGCCTGCTTGATGTTGTTGCGCAGCTCAACGCCCAGCGGGCCGTAGTCCCAGACGCCGTTGAAGCCACCGTAGATCTCGCTGCTGGGGAAGACGAAGCCGCGCCGCTTGCAGAGCGACACCAGCTTCTCCATGGACACTCTGGTCTCGGGCGTCACGTTGGTCTCGGGCATGTCGTCTCGTCCCACCGGGAGGGGAAGGTGGTGACGGCGCGGCGTACGCGCCGGGCCGGCGCGCGGGCGCCGTGCGGCGCTCCGGGCCGGGGAGGTCCCCCTCTATCAGGATACCCGAGAGTATCATCTGCCCCACCATGCGCCTCTCCCGCCACTTCGGCCGGACGCTGCGCGACGCCCCGGCCGAGGCCGAGACGGCGAGCCACCGCCTGCTCGTGCGCGGCGGGTACGTCGACCAGCTCGCCGCCGGCTTGTTCAGTCTGCTGCCCCTGGGACTGCGCGTGCAGCGCCGCCTGGAGGCGATCGTGCGCCGCGAGCTGGAGGCCGCCGCGGCGCAGGAGGTGCTGCTGCCGGTGCTGCAGCCGATCGAGCTGTGGCAGGCCACCGGCCGCGACGCCGCCTACGGCCCCGAGCTGTACCGCCTGCAGGACCGGCGGGAGCGCGGCTTCGTCCTCGCCCCGACCCACGAGGAGGCGGTCACCCGGCTGGCGGCCACCTACGTGCGCAGCCACCGCGACCTGCCGGTGACCCTGTTCCAGATCCAGACCAAGATGCGCGACGAGCCCCGCCCCCGGGCCGGCCTGCTGCGGGTGCGGGAGTTCGTGATGATGGACGCCTACTCGTTCGATGCCGGCGCGGAGGGCCTGGACGCCTCGTTCGAGGCGATGCGCGGCGCGTTCGGGCGGATCTTCGCCGCCGCCGGCCTGCCCGTCGTCCCGGTGCTGGCCGACAGCGGCGCCATCGGCGGCAAAGAGAGCGTCGAGTTCGTGCTCCCGGCGGCGGCCGGCGAGGACACCATCGTCACCTGCGCCGGCTGCGACTACGCCGCCAATCTGGAGAAGGCCGAGTCCGCGCCCGACGCCGCGGCGCCGCCGGTGGACACCCCGGGGGCGGCGGCGATGGCCTCGGTGGACACCCCGGGGGCGGCGGCGATGGCCCCGGTGGACACCCCGGGCGTGAAGACGATCGAGGCCCTGGCCTCGTTCCTGGGGATCGAGCCGGCGCAGACCCTCAAGGCGGTCTTCTACTGGGCCGGCCCGCCCGGCGGGGGGCCAGACGCCGGGGAGGGGCTGATCTTCGCCGCTCTCCGTGGCGATCTGGAGGTCAACGAGACCAAGCTGCGCCGCGTCCTGGGCCAGGACGACCTGCGCCTGGCGACCGACGCCGAGGTGGCGGCGGCCGGGCTGGTCGCCGGGTCGGCGTCGCCGGTCGGCGTGCGCGGGCCGCGCACCGTGGTCGACCGCTCCGTCCCGGCGGCCGGCCCCCTCGTCGCCGGCGGCAACCGGAGGGACGTGCACCTGCGCGACGTGCGCTACGGGCGGGACTTCGCCGCCGACCTGGTGGCGGACATCGCCACCGTGCGGGACGGCGATCCCTGCCCCCGCTGCGGCCGCCCGCTGACCCTCAAGCGCGGGATCGAGCTGGGGCACATCTTCAAGCTGGGCGTGCGCTACAGCGAGGCGCTCGGGGCGCGCTACCTCGATCCGGCCGGGCGTCAGCAGCCGCTGTGGATGGGCTGCTACGGGATCGGCATCGGGCGCACCCTCGCCGCGGCGGTGGAGATGGAGGCGCCCCGCCCGGGGCACGACGAGCGGGGGATCATCTGGCCGGCGGCCCTCGCCCCGTTCGACGTCCACCTGGTGGCCCTCAACTACGACCACCCGGACGTGACCCCGGCGGCGGACGCCCTCTACCAGGCGCTCCAGGACGCCGGGGTGGCCGCGCTGCTGGACGACCGCGCCGAGAGCGCCGGGGTCAAGCTGAACGACGCCGACCTGCTCGGGCTGCCCCTGCGCGTCACCCTCGGGCCGCGGGGGCTGCGCCGCGGCGGCGAGCAGCCCCCGTACGTCGAGGTGCGCCCGCGGACCGCGGGCGACACCCGCACCGTGCCCCTCGACGGCGCCGCCGGCCAGATCATCGCGCTGCTGCGCAGCGAAGGGACGCCATGACGCCATGACCGAACGCCATCCGAGCCCTGAGACGCCCCCGCCCGCGAGGGAGACCCGCTCCGGCGGCGAGCGCCTGCGCGTCGCCGTCGCCGGCGTCGGCTCCTTCTCCCAGCGGGTGCTCATCCCCGGCCTGCTGGCCTGCCCGGACGCCGAGCTGGTGGCCATCTTCGGCCCGACGGCCGAGAAGTCGCGGCGGATCGCCGCCGAGAAAGGGGTCGCCGCGGCCTACTCGGACTACGAGGCGATGCTGGACGAGGCGCGCCCGCAGGCGGTGGTGGTGGCGACCCCGAACGACGTCCACTACGCCATGGGGATGGCCGCCCTGCGCCGGCGGCTGGCCGTGTTCAGCGAGAAGCCGCTGGCGATGACGCTGCCCCAGGCGGAGGAGCTGGCCGCCGCCGCCCGGGAGGCCGGCGTCCCCACCGCGGTCAACTTCACCTACCGCTCGACCAACGGCACCCGCCACGTCGAGCGCCTGCTGCGCGAGGGGCGCATCGGGGAGGTCTACCACTTCAGCCTCACGTTCTGGCAGAACATCCGCGCCGATCCCCAGACGCCCCTCGGCTACCGCATGCTGCGCGAGCGCGGCGGTGGCGCATTGCTGGACATCGGGGTGCACCTGCTCGACCTGCTGGCCTGGTGGTTCGGTCCCCTCGCCGCCGTCAGCGGCGCCAGACGCACGGTGATCGGCGAGCGACCGGCTCCCGGCGGCGGCACCGGGCGGGTCACCGCCGACGACACCGCCTCGTTCGTCGTCCGCCTGGAGAGCGGCGCCGCCGGCACCGTCCAGGTCAGCCAGGTGGCCCACGGGCGCCAGAACTACCGCCGCTTCGAGGTCTTCGGCAGCGAAGGCGCCGTGGTGATGGAGGAGGACCGCACCTCCGGGCCGGAGGTGCGCCTGGCCCGCCCGGGTGAGACCACCTTCACCCCGCAGCCGATCCCGCCCGATCTGGACGTCGCTTTCGACGAGTTCCCCCGCTTCCACCTCTCGCGCGTGGTGCAGGCCCTGCGCGGCGGAGCGACGGACTGGCCGACGTTCGAGGACGGGCTGCGGGCCCAGCGGGCCCTGGCCGCGGTCGAGGCGAGCGAGCGCAGCGGCGCCTGGGTGCCGCTCGGGGTCCGCTGACGCCCGCCGGCGGGCCTGGGGCTTCGGACTTCCGGTTCAGAGGGGCTTGAGGAAGGGCAGCGCCCCGGCGGCGCGGAAGATCGCGTCGAAGGCCGGCCCGGGCACGAGCCCCCAGAGGGCGACGAACGCGGCGCCCAGCATGAGCGCGACCTCGACGGCGCGGGGGCGGCGCCAGGGCCGGGGGTAGCTGCGCCGTAAGCGCCCGAGGGCGGTGAGGATGGCGGCGAGGCAGACGATGGAGGTCGTCGCCATGGCGACCACGAGGCGGACGTCGGTCAGGGAGAGGGCCTGGAAGACGGCCCAGTCGGCGGCGAAGCCGGAGAGCGGCGGCACCCCCACCAGGGCGAGCGACCCGACCAGCAGGATGGCCCAGAGGTAGGGTGCGGGGCGGTCGCCGTCGGTCGCCCCCCGGTCGACCCGCTCCAGCTCGGCGGCGGCGGCGAGCAGGAGGAGGGCGGTCAGGCTGCGGTGGGCCATGTGCAGCGTCGCTCCGGTGAGGCCGATGCGGGTCAGGCTGGCCATCCCGGCGACGACGTAGCCCAGATCGGCGACCAGGACGTAGCCCAGGGTGCGGCGCAGCTTTCCCGGGGCGAGGGCGGCGACGGCGCCGAACGCCGCGGTGCCCAATCCGCCCAGGAGGAGGTAGCGCATCACCGTCTCGTCCACCACCAGCTGGGGCAGGGCGGAGAGGGCCTGGATGAGCAGCCCCAGGGTGGCCGGCCCGACGAGGCAGACGGCGACGGCGCCGGCGGCCGGACCGGCCCGCTGGTAGGCGTTGGGCAGCCAGAAGTAGAGCGGGGCGACGCCCCACTGCAAGGCGAAGCCGATGCTGAGCACGGCGACGACGAAGGGCACCGTCACCAGGCCACCGGGGCTGAGGCGCTGCAGGTCGGCGAGGACGAAGCCGAACAGGAGGGCCATCCCGCCGAGGGCGGAGAGGGTCAGGTAGACGGCGCCGGCGACGCCGGCCTGCCAGTCCGGCTGCTCGCCGATCATCAGCACGCTGGTCAGGATCGCGGCCAGCAGGAGGAACGAGGCGGCGACGAGCAGCCCGGGCCCGAACGTGCGCCCGGCGGCGACGGCGGCGACGATCAGCGGCAGCAGCAGCGGCAGGGCCGAGTGGCGCCGGGAGAGGAAGTGGTAGCCCACGATCAGGGCGCCGACGGCGGCGACGAAGCCCAGCTCGAGGCGCCCGATGGCGGTCAGGTCGAGGTCGGTGTTGCCGATGGTCAGGGCCGTCGCCGGCGCCGTGAGCAGCACCCCCGCCAGCACCGCTGCCATCGCCAGCGCGGCGAGGCCGTGCGCCGCTGGCGCTGGGCGGCGCACGGCGGCGGCCAGGGCCCCGAGGGCGACCGGGGCGACGACGAGCAGCGCCAGCGAGAGGTAGGTCACCCGATCCGGCCCGTCACTCTTCGGTCAGCAGCCGCCCCCCGCGCGCCTGGAGGTAGGTCCAGCTCAGGGCGAGGGAGAGGGCGAGCACGATGGCCACCGTGCTGCGGGCCCCGATCGCCAGCAGCCCCTGGTTGCGCGACACCATCGTGTCCACCAGGTCGACGGCGTTCACCAGCAGCAGCAGGCCGAGGCCGACGCGCACGATGTCCCGTGAGAGCACCACCATCAAGAGCCCCAGCAGGGCCAGCCAGAGCCAGGCGAAGTTGTTCGCCCCTTCCACCAGTGGGAACGCCTGAGCGAGCGCGATCGCCCCGGCGGCCGCCAGGATGGCCCCGAAGAGCAGGAACGGCTCGTCCGTGCTCCCGGCCCCGGAGAGATTCAGCACCCGCCGGGCCTGGCGCCGGGCCTCCCCGCTGCCGCTCATGCCGGTCAGCAGGGCCCGCAGGCCGGGCCACAGCAGGAGGCAGACCGTCGTCCCGGTGATCGCCTTGGCCAGGGCCACCTCGGGGGTCACCACCACCGCCAGCCAGAGGCTGACCAGGATGTGCACCGCCCAGAGGGAGGCCAGGGCGACGCGCCAGTCCAGGGAGACGCTGAGCAGCGAGGCCAGCAGCACCAGCGGGATCAGGATGATCAGCTCGTTCATCTCGGGGCGTTCCTGCCTGCGGCTTCCTGATGCGGACGATTCGGCCGGCGGCCCCGGGCGGTCCCGGGCGGTCCCGGAGGGCGCGGCGCCGCCGGCCGCGGTCAGCGGCCGATGATGTAGATGAGGGCCACCGCCACCATCACGGCGGCGGCGGCGTAGTAGCGCTCTTCGAAGGGGCGCAGCACCCCGACCGCCCGCTCGGCGGCCCCCTGGAGCCGCTCCCAGGCGGTCCCCGCCAGGCGCGCCGGGGCGGTGCTCACCCCCGCCTCGCGGGCGGCGCGGGAGACGCCGCCGCCGAGCAGGATGGTGATCCCCGCCAGGCTGCGCAGCGGCCCGGGGAGCCACTCCCGGCCCCGCAGGCGCTGCACCAGCACCCACAGGGCGAGCACGGCCAGCGCGGCCGAGGGCACGGTGGGGATGCGAGAGAGGTCGAGGGTGAGCGGCGCGGTGCCCGTCCCGGCGACGGCGGCGGCGACCGGGCCGAACCAGTGGCCGATCAGGCGCCAGGGGAGGATCGCCGGGGCGAAGACGAGCACGGCCACCGGGACGAGCAGGGCCCAGCCGCGCCAGCCGGAGAGGCCGAGCACGCCGACCCGGGTGCGCCGGCGCTCGCCCGCCGCCCGCTCGCGCAGGCCGCGGGCGGCGGGCGAGCTGTCCCCGCCCCACAGCAGGCCCCCGCCGACGACGAGGACGGCCGCGTTCAGCAAGAAGGGCGGCACGCGCAGGGTGAGGTCGCCCGACGGCCAGGAGGTGAGGGCGCGGACGAAGGCCCCCCCGGCGGCCCCGCTGGTCGTACCCGGCAGGTCGGCGGCGCTGGCCAGAATCAGGGCGAGCAGCCAGAAGCCGGGCCGGCGCCAGATGGAGCGCCAGCCGGTGCCGGTGGTGGCCTCACCCGGCCGGGGTTCGCTGCGGACGGCGGACAGCCACCACAGCAGGCCGAGCGCCGGCAGGGCCAGGCAGACGTAGAGGGCGGCGGCGGCGACGGAGACCGGCGTGGCGACGGCGGCGGCGAAGAAGAGCAGCCCCGCCTTCCCGGTGAACAGGGCCGCGAGGCGCACCGCGGGGGTGCGCCGCAGGACGGCGATGACGCCGGCGGCGAGCGTGGCCAGCCAGCCGTAGGCGATCAGCCAGCCCGACCAGCCGGGCGGCAGGGCGCCGGCGGTGGTGCGGAAGGCGCCGAGGAGCAGGGCCAGGCCGGCGGCGACCCCGGCGGCGGCCAGGGCCGGTCCGTAGGGGTGGCGGGCCAGGCGCAGCAGCCAGGCGTGCCCCGGGGGGGCGGCGACGACGACCCCGGCGCAGAGGGCCAACCCGAAGAACGCCGGGCCGGTGAAGCCGGCGGTGGAGAGCTGGGACAGGATGAAGATGCCGTTGACCTTGCCGAGGGTCAGGACGCAGGCCAGCAGGGCGGTGCCGGCGGCGCTGGCCAGGACGAGCCGGCCGCCGCCGCGGGCGGCCCCGGCGGTGGCCCAGAGCACGGCCGCGCTGCCCAGCAGGAACAGGGTGACGCCGAGGTACTGGGTGACCAGGTCGCCGGCCAGGGCGGCCCACAGCGCCCCGGCGAGGGCGAGCAGGGCGGCGGCGTCGCCCGGACGGCCGCGGCGCTCGCGGCGCACCCGGCGCGTCCAGGCGGCGCAGGCCAGGACGAGGGCGGGCAGGCTGAGCACGGCCGCCGCCGGACTGACGTGGAGGTCGAAGGTGACGCCGTAGAGGCCGAGGGGTGACCAGGCGAAGAGGCGCACGTCGAAGGAGGACATCCCCGGGGGGGCGAGGGCGCTGAGCACGAGCGTGCCGATCGCGGCGCCGAAGGCGAGGAAGAGCAGCAGGCCGGCGGGCCAGACGAGCCAGCGCACCGGGCGGGCGTCGCCGGCGGCCGCCACGAGCACCAGCAGGGACGCCAGCAGGACGGCTCCGGCGGGGCCGGAGGCCAGGGCGACGGCGAGGCGAGTCTCTTCGGCGCTCACGCGCCGACGGGGTTCGGCCGGGGGCGCGGCCCCTCCGGCCCCTGCGAACCGGGAGGACGTTGCTGGCCCTGCCGGGCGCGGAGGTAGAAGTAGAGGTAGGCGGCCACCACCACGATGACGATGGACAGCACCTGAGCCTGCTGCAGGCCGAAGAGCCAGATCTCCTCTTCGCGCACGAAGGTGAGCACGAACCGGCCGGCGGCGTAGAGGACGCAATAGGCGAGGAAGACGGCGCCGTCGAAGAGGCGCCGCCGGAAGAGCCAGAGCAGGATGCCGAAGATGGCCAGGTCCCAGATCATCTCGTACAGGGGGTACGGATGGGTGGGCACGTTGAAGTACTCCGGCTTGGGCAGCAGGGCGCCGGGGTTGGTGTAGACGAAGCCCCAGTCCCCCCCGGTGGGCCGCCCGGCGACGTCCCCGTTGACGATGCAGCCGATCCGCCCGATGGCCTGCCCCACGATGGCCCCGATGACGGCCGAATCCGCGAGGGGCCAGAAGGGGATGCCGTTCCGCCGGGCGTAGAGC
>DATLLM010000307.1:0-9993 GCA_035537855.1 Chloroflexota bacterium
GCCAGGCACCGGACGCGGCCACGCCGACGGGTGACGACAGCCGGCGACGGGCCGGCGGCCATCGAGGGGCACTGGATGGCCGCGCGACCCGCAGGACGCTCGCCGCCGGGCGGCGGTGAGCAGACGGCCCGCACAGCACGCAGCGCACGGCACCGCACAGCCAGCAACAGTTTCGGGTAGGAAAGGGATGCTCGCGTTGAAGACTCTGACGAGACGCACAACCGTGGGGACCGTGGCCGCGTTCGTGGCGACGGTGGCGACGGCGGCGCCCACTTTCGCCCAGTCGGCGACGCCGACCCCGTCGGCCAGGGACGCCGCCCGAGCCGCGGCCGTGACGCAGTCCAACTCGCTGCGCACGATGCGCAAGTTCCAGGAGGCGATCGACGTCCTCAAGCCGTACGAGAACGACAACAACTTCGACGTCCTGATCGCCATGGGCCAGGCCATCGAGGGCTTCTGGCTGCCGGCCAAGCGGATCGAGGCGATCGATTGGTACAACAAGGCGATCGCCCTCTCGCCGAACAACAAGACGGGCTACACCCGCCGCGCCGGGGCCTACGGCGACGCCGGCTTCCAGTTCTTCGAGGAGCGCCTCGACGACCGCCGCAAGGCCGTCGCCCTCTCCGAGGCGGCCTCCCCGACCAAGACGGCCACCGCCGGCGAGTACGGCGACCTGGCCGGCGCCGTCGGCGCCTTCGTCGTCACCCGCAACGCCAACGGGTTCGGCGTCTTCAGCCCCGGCACCCGCGACGAGACCATGGAGCTGCGCTCCAAGGCCATCGTGGTGGAAGAGACGGCCGGGCGCCTGCTCGACCGGGCCGAGCTGATCAACAGCCGCAACAGCAACTCCAGCCAGGGCCGGGCCGACGTCGACCGGGCGGGGGTCATCGCCTCCCAGGGAGACCCGGGCGCCCCGGCCACCTGGTACAACATCGCCCAGTGGGCGCGGCGCACGGCGGCCCTGCCCACCGCCATGACCCTGGCCGGGATCACCATCAGCGTCAGCGGCATCACCACCCCGTACCGCGCCAACGTCTCCCAGCTGCGCAACCAGGCGATCGAGAACTACTCCAAGTACATCAACGCCTTCGAGGCCAGCAACCGGGACTACAGCAAGTACGGCGACGCCATCGGCGCCTACGAGAACCGCGCCGCCACCTACACCGGCCTCGGCGGCTCCTACCACCGCAAGGCGATCAAGGACAAGGAGACCCTGCTGGGGATCAACCCCAACAACGCCAACTACTGGCGCGACATCGGCGTCTCCCTGGACGCCCTGCGCGAGGGCGTGGCGGCGAAGCCCTTCTACCAGAAGTACGTCGAGCTGAACGGGCAGTACGACCTGGGCGAGGTCGGCACGGCCAGAGCCCGTTTGGCGCAGTAAGCGCTCCCGCTCCGGCGTACATCAGGGAGGGGAGCGTCCAGGGACGCTCCCCTCCCCTTTTCGCCGCCCGCCCGAGGGCCGGAGGGCGGCGTTCAGTCCCCGACCCGGGCCCGGATGGCCGCCGCGGTGAGCGCGTTGCGCGCGGCCTCGCCGTGCAGCACCCGGGCGAAGTCGTCCGCGATCAGATCGGCCGTGCGCAGGTTGGCGTCTCGCGTGCGCCCGGCGATGTGCGGCGTGTGCACCACGTTGGGCAGCCCGCGCAGCGGGTCGTCTGGGGGCAGCGGCTCGACGTCGTAGACGTCGAGCGCCGCCGCCAGCTCCCCCGCCAGCAGGCGCTCGCGCAGCGCCGCCATGTCCACCGCGTGCGCCCGGGTGACCACCACCACCAGCGTTCCCCGGCGCAGGCGGCCGATCCGCTCCCGGTTGAGCAGGGTCTTCGCCGAGGGCGTCGGGGGCACCGTGACGAAGAGCACGTCGCTCTCCTCGACCAGGGTGTCCACGTCCACCCGGCGCACCCCCCAGCCCTCGGCCACGCCGTCCGGCAGGAACGGGTCGTAGCCCCAGACGCCCCCGGCCAGGTCGGGCCCGGTGGCCGCGTCCGCGGCCAGGGCGGCGCACCACCGCGCCACCCGGCCCCCGATCTGCCCCAACCCGATCACGCCGACCCGCTTCGTCCCCAGCTCGCCGTTGGCGAAGCCGGTGGCGTCGCAGTACTGCACCGCCTCGTAGCTGAAGGAGCGGGCCCCGCCGGTCAGCTCGGCGTGCCACCGGGGGATGCGCCGCAGGGCGGAGAGGGCCAGCCCCAGGGCCACCTCGGCCACCGACTGCCCCCAGGCGCGGGTGGTGTCGATCACCGGGATGCCCCGCGCCCGCAGCGCCTCGAGCGGTAGACCGCGGCCGGTGTTGTCCGTGTTGCAGCCCACCGCGCGCAGCGCCGGCGCCGCGCCGACGCAGGCCGCGGAGAGGCGCCCGCCGAACAGGGCGACGGCGTCCACCGCGCTGAGGTCGGTGGCCTCGCTCAGGGGGGACTCGCCGGCGAGCGGGACGACCTCCACCTCGCCGAGGGCGCTCAAGCGCTCGATCAGGCGCTCGGGGACGAAAGGCCAGGAGCGCTCCAGCTCCGGATGGCGGGCAAAGACGAAGCGGGGCACGGCCTCTCCTCCTTATTCGCGCTCGCGCTCGCGCTGGCGCGGCGGCGGGCGCCGCGGCCGGCGCCCCAGAATCAAGAGCGGGCCCCGTCGCGGCCCTCGGCCGTAACGGAGCCCGCTCTCGTCAGTCCGGGCTGCCGCGGGATAGTGCCGGATCGGCGCCCGCAGGGGCTACTTGCGCACCGGGCCCCGCCGGCGGGGTCCGGTACCGGACTCCAGTCCGGCTTCCTTCCGCGCCCGGCGCCGGTGGCGCGCGGCCGACTTGCGGGCGGCGATGCGCGCCTTCTCGCCGTTGGAGATGAAGAACCGCTTGGCCTTCACCTCACGCAACAGCCCGGAATTCTGGACGCTGCGCTGGAAGCGCTTGAGCAGGGCCTCCTGCGTCTCGCCATCACGTAGGCTGACGAACATCTGGCTCTCACCTCCTCCCGTTGCTGTCTCCGTGTCCACGCCGGGCGGGCGCCCGCGCTGGCGCGCGGTCGGGCGCCCGGCGTAGCCGCAGCTGCACTAGAGAGTGTACCGGAGACGCAAGACGGGGCCGCCTGGCCCCGTCCGCGAGTCCGCCGTGCCGCGGCGGCGCGGAGGGCGCCGCCGCGATCCGGTGCCCGGCCGCCTAGTAGCGGCCGGAACGGCTGTACCCGCCGCCGCCGCCGCCGCCGCGCTGCTGACTGAAGCAGTCGCTGCAGTAGACCGGACGGTCGCCCCGCGGGACGAACGGCACCTTGGCCTCGCCGCCGCAGGAGCTGCAGGTCACCGAATGCAGCTCACGCTGCCCGCCGTAGCCGCCGCCGCCGCTGCTGTAGCCGCCGCCGCCGCCGCTGCTGTAGGCATCGCCGCCGTTGCCGCCGTAGCCGCCGCTGCTGTAGCTGCTGCCACCGCCGCGCGAAGCCTTGCGGTTCTGCCGGCACGGCCCGCAGCGCTTAGGCTCGTTGGTGAACCCCCGCTCTGCGTAGAATGCCTGCTCGTTCGCCGAGAAGACGAACTGCGTACCGCAGTCTGCACACGTTAGGACCTTATCCTGATAGCTCATCGCTCACACCCCCTTTCCTTTGTGGATTCGTGGTCGGGGTCTGTGAGCGCCTGAGCCCTGTGCTGGGACGTCGTGCATCCATGAACCGCGGCCGCCGAGGAGCATACCACCTTACTCCCCTCCTGGCAATGAGTACGTCTAGAAGTCCCGCCGGGGGGTGCGGCCGAGGTCAGACGGGGGCCGCATCAGCCGCGCTCCACCACCCAGGCGAGGGCCCGCGCCAGGGGCCCGTCGACCCCCTCGGCCAGCTCCCCGCGCGAGCGCGAGACCGCCTCGTCGGGCTCCAGGCCCACCCGGTGCACGTCCCGCCGCTCCAGCCCGCTCTGCAGGGCGGAGACGGTCAGCCACAGGGCTGAGCCGTCCGGCAGCCGGAACAGGCGGCTGGTGCCGAAGCAGCCGGCGGTGGTGGCCCCGAAGAGGCGGGCGGCGCCGTACTCCTGGAGGTCGGCCGCGAGCAGCTCGGCCGCCGAGGCGGACTGGCGATCCACCAGCACCGCCAGCGGGCGCGTGTAGGGGCGGAAGGACGCCCCCTCGGCCCGGATGGCCGCCTCGGCGCCGTCCCGGTCGATCGTCACCGCCAGCGTCCCCTCGGAGATGAACAGGCTGGCCAGGCGGGTGAAGGTGTTCAGGTTCCCGCCCCGGTTCCCGCGCAGGTCGAGCACCCAGTGCGTCGCCCCGGCCGCCCGCAGCTCCTCCAGCTTCGCCGGCAGGGCCGCCTCGGCGGCCCGCGAGAACTCCCGCAGGGACACGTAGCCCACCTGGTAGCGCGCCGGCCCGGGGGCGGCCGTGAGCGTCGACGTCACCCGGTCGCCGGCCGGCGCCGGCACGCTCAACAGGCGCCCCTCAACCGGGCGGACGTCCAGCAGGGCCCGCTCCACGGTGACCTCAACCGGCTCGGCCTCCCCCGGCCGGTCGAGGCGCAGGCGCACCGCGGTGCCCGGCTCGCCCCGCACCAGCTCGACCAGCCGGCTGGGGGTCAGCCCGACCGCGTCCGCCCCGTCCACTTCGAGCACGGCGTCTCCGGCCCGCACGCCCGCCCGCTGCGCCGGGCCGTCCTCGGTCACCTGCACCACCAGCGGCCCCGGGGGGCGGGGCTCGAACGTCCCCGGATCGGCGACGCTCGCCCCCACCCCCCCGTAGCGGCCGCTGCCGTCGAACGAGAGCAGCTCGCGCTCGTGACTCGGGGCGAAGGCGGTGTGGCAGTCCCCGACGCTGCGGGCCATCGCCCGGTTCGCCGCCCGGGCCAGGGCGCCGGGGTCGGCCCCGGGCGTCCCGGCCGCGGCCCGGAAGCGGGCGCCGAAGTCCGCCCAGGCCGCCTCCCGGTCGGGCGCGAACGGCGCCGCCGCGCCCGCGGGGGCCCCGGGCGCGGCCTCAACCACCCCCCGCCAGCCGGCGTCCAGCAGCGCGGCCACGTCGAGCGGCGTGGCGTAGCGCCCCAGGAGGAGGTTGAGCTCGGACTCCACCGCCCGCAGGGCGTTCTGGACGGTCGCCGGGGCCGGCGCGGCCGCCGCCGGCGCGGCCGCCGGGGCCACCGCCTGAGCGCCCGCCGGGACGGCCGGGGCCAGCCACGGCCCGGCCGCCACCACCAGCGCCGCCAGCCACCTCCGCACCTCTACGTCTCCTCGGGCGTCGCGGCCCCCCGCCGGCGCGCAGCGGGGTCGACCGCGTCAGAGCATACTACGCCCCCGCCGCGGCGGGCGGCCCGCCGCCGGCCGTTCGGGCTACCCCGGCCCGGGCGACCGGTCGAAGGTTGGGCCTCCCCAGGCGGCCCCGCGCCCCAGCGGGCGGCGCCGCCTGAGCCGCGCCGTCCGGCGGACGTCCGGGCCGCCGGCTAGTTGAAGCCGATCGAGCCGTCCGGGCGGATCGGGCTCGTCCGCTTCCAGGGCTTGTAGGGGTACTTCTCGAAGGCCGACTCGTCCAGGTCGATCCCCAGCCCGGGCGCCGTCGGCAGCTCGATGTACCCGTCCTTGACCGCCAGCGGCTCCCGCACCAGGTCCCGGCGCGGCCCCCGGTCGTCCGGGTTGTACTCCAGGATGGCGAAGTTGGGCGTCGAGGCGCAGAAGTGCACGTTGACCGCCGTCGCCACCGGCCCCATGGGGTTGTGCGGGGCGACGACGACGTAGCTCGCCTCGGCGATCGCCGCGATCTTCTTCATCTCCATCAGCCCGCCCATCAGGCAGACGTCCGGCTGGATGATGTCCGCCGCCTCGCGGGCGATCAGGTCGCGGAACTCGAACTTGGTGTACAGGCACTCCCCGGTGGCCACCGGGATGGGGCAGTCCCGTTTGAAGGAGGCCATCGCGTCGATGTTCTCCGGGCGCAGGGGCTCCTCGAAGAAGTAGGGGTTGTAGGGGGCCACCGCCCGGGCCATCTGCAGGGCCTTGGCCGGCTCGAAGATCTTGGCGTGGGGGTCGAGCCCGATGTCGATGTCCGGGCCGACCGCCTCGCGCACGGCCTTGATCCGGGCCTCCGCGCCGCGCAGCACGGCGTTCCAGGGCATCTTCTCCGCTCCCGGCGCGTGGGGGCCGAGCTTCAGGGCGCTGTAGCCGTAGCGCTCGATCAGGGCCAGCGCGCGCTCGGCCATCTCCTCCGGCGTCCGTCCGCCCGGGTTCTGGTACACCCGCACCCGGTCGCGCACCGCCCCGCCGAGGAGCTGCCAGACGGGGACGCCCAGGGCCTTGCCCTTGATGTCCCACAGGGCGTGCTCGATCCCGGAGATCGCGGAGAGGATAGTCGGCCCGGGGGGGAAGCGCGTCCCGTTGTACATCAGCGCCCAGAGGTGCTCGATGCGCAGCGGGTCCTGCCCCACGATCCAGTCCTCGAAGTCGTGGATCGCCGCCTCCGTCGCCAGGTCAGGGCCGACCGAGTAGGCCTCGCCGACGCCGTACAGCCCCTCGTCCGTGTGGACCTTGACGAAGCAGTAGTTCCGGTTCCCGGTGTTGCACAGGTGGGTGTCGATCTTCGCAATCTTCACAGCGTTCGTCCCGTCCGTCCCGTCCGTCCCGTCAGCCCACGCCCAGCAGGCGGTCGATCTCCGCCAGGTCGTCCGCGGAGAGCTGCCAGTCCGCCGCCCGGGCGTTCTCGTCCACCTGCTCCGGCTTCGTCGCCCCGGCGATGATGGTGGAGACCTCGGGCCGGGAGAGCAGCCAGGCCAGCGCCAGGTCGCCCACCGTGCGCTCCTGGTCCCTGGCCCACTTGGCCAGCGAGCCCACTTTGCCCAGCATGGCCTCGTTGAGCTGCTGCTGCAGGCGCGGGTTCCGCCCGGCGCGGGTGTCCGCCGGCGGCGCCTCCCCCAGGCGGTACTTGCCGGTCAGGATGCCCCCCGCCAGCGGGCTGTAGGGGATGATCCCGATCCCGTACTGGCGGCAGAAGGGCAGCAGCTCGCGCTCGATCGCCCGGTCGAGGACGTTGTAGCGGGGCTGCACCGAGACGAAGGGGGTCAGGTTCTTGCGGTCGGAGGCCCAGAGCGCCTCGCAGATCTGCCAGGCCAGGAAGTTGGAGCAGCCGAGGTAGCGCACCTTCCCCCCCCGCACCAGATCGTCGAGCGCGGCCAGGGTCTCGTAGATGGAGGTGCTGTGGTCGACGTTGTGCACCTGGTAGAGGTCGATGTAATCCGTCTCCAGGCGCTTGAGCGAGGCCTCGACCCCGTCGATGATGTGCTTGCGGGAGAGGCCGGTGTCGTTCGGCCCGTCGCCCATCCGGCCGTACACCTTGGTGGCCACGATGGCCTGGTGGCGCCGCCCGGCGATGGCTTTCCCGACGTGCTGCTCGGAGACGCCGCGCGAGTAGACGTCCGCCGTGTCGATGAAGTTGATCCCGACGTCGAACGCCCGGTGGATGATCCGGGCCGTCTGGGCCTCGTCCGCTCCGTTGCCGAAGGTGTTGCCGCCCAGCCCGATGGCGGACACCTTCAGCCCGCTCTTGCCTAGCTGCCGGTACTCCATGGCGCTGCGCCCTTTCTCCGGTCGCTGTCTCCCGCGTCGCCGGCCCCCCGGGGGGCTCCGGGGCCCCCCGGGAGGGTTCCGGGCACTATACCTGCCGGCCCGCCGCCCTCAGGCGCCCGCCGGGGCGCATCCCGGGGCGCACCCCGGGGGCACCTATAATGGGGGGCCAGACACGCGACGGTCGCCGCCGGCGGCGACCCCACAGACACCCAATGCCACCACGACTACGCTGCATCCCCCTCGGCGGCCTCGGCGAGATCGGCCGCAACATGATGGTGCTCGAGTACGAGCGCGACATCGTGATCATCGACGTGGGGGTGATGTTCCCCGAGAACGAGATGCTGGGGGTCGATCTGGTCATCCCGGACGTCTCCTACCTCCTGGATAAGGTCGACCGCATCCGGGGGATCATCATCACCCACGGCCACGAGGACCACACCGGGTCCCTGCCCTACGTCCTGCCCCAGCTCAACTTCCCGCCCGTCTGGGCCACCACCCTCACCGCCGGCCTGATCTCGGTCAAGCTGAAAGAGCACCGCCAGACCGACAAGGTCAAGATCAACATCATCACCCCGGGCGAGGCGGTCACCTTCGGGCGCCTGCGGGCGGAGTTCTTCCGCGTCTGCCACAGCATCCCGGACGGCGTCGGCGTCGCCCTGCACACCCCCGTCGGGCTGATCGTGCACACGGGGGACTTCAAGTTCGACTACACCCCCGTCGACCGGCGCCAGACGGACTTCGCCAAGCTGGCCGAGCTCGGCTCGAAGGGGGTGCTCTGCCTCTTCGCGGACAGCACCAACGCCGACCGCCCCGGCTACACCCCGTCCGAGCGCGTCGTCGGCGAGGCCCTGGACACCCTCATCGGGCGGGCCCGCGGGCGGGTCATCATCACCACCTTCGCCTCCCTCATCTCCCGCATCCAGCAGATCATCGACACGGCGGCGAAGTACGAGCGCAAGGTGGGGGTGGTCGGGCGCAGCATGGTCCAGAACGTGACCATCGCCCAGGAGCTGGGCTACCTCACCGCCCCGCCCGGGGTGCTGCTCAAGCCGGACGAGATCGGGCAGCTCAAGCAGCTGCCGCCGCAGCAGGCGGTGGTGATCACCACCGGCAGCCAGGGGGAGCCCACCTCGGCCCTCACCCGCATGGCCAACCGCGATCACCGCCAGATCGAGATCGTCCCCGGGGACACCGTGATCATGTCCGCGGGGGCCATCCCGGGCAACGAGGAGCTCGTCTCCCGCACCATCGACAACCTCTTCCGCCTCGGCGCCAACGTCTTCTGGGGGCACGACACCGAGGTGCACGTCAGCGGACACGCCAGCCAGGAAGAGCTGAAGCTGATGCTGTCCCTCGTCCGCCCCCAGTACTTCGTCCCCATCCACGGCGAGTACCGCCACCTCATCCTCCACGCCCGCCTGGCCCAGAGCCTCGGCGTCCCCTCCCAGCGCATCTTCGTCATCGAGGACGGCGAGGTGCTCGAGCTGAGCGCGGAGAGCGCCGAGGTGGCCGAGCACGTCTCAGCCGGCTACGTCTTCGTCGACGGCCTCGGCGTCGGGGACGTCGGGCAGGTCGTCCTGCGCGACCGCCAGGCCCTCGCCCAGGACGGCATCCTGATCGTCACCATCACCGTCGACCGCCACACCGGGCTGCCCGTCGCCGGGCCGGACATCGTCTCCCGCGGCTTCGTCTACGTGCGCGAGAACGAGGAGCTGGTGGATAAGGCCCGCGCCCAGGTGCAGCTGGCCCTGCAGTCCTCGCCCGCCGTCTCCAAGGACGGCGAGGCCCGCCAGGTGGACTGGCAGTACGTCAAGAACAAGATCAGGGACGTCCTGGCCCGCTTCGTCTACGAGCAGACCCGCCGCCGGCCCATGATCCTCCCCCTGGTCATGGAGGTCTGAGCCGGGGCGCCCGGGCGCCCCGGCGCCGGTGCGACTCCGGGCGTCGCCCCCCGTTAGGGGAGTGCGCCTCACCCCGCCGGGGGTGTGAGCGCGGCCGCGGGCCGGCCGCGGCAGCCCGCCGAGGAGGAGCGCAGCGACGGCCGCACGGACGACGCACCGCACGTTTAGCGCCACCCGGGGTGGCGCGCCACCATCCGCCGCGCGCGCCGGGCGCGCGCGCAAGGGGAGAGGCTGGCAGGGGCTGCTCGGCGGCCTGCTGGGCAACGGCAAGGGCTGGGGCTTCTCCCTCCCGGTGGTGCCCCCGGACGCCCTGCTCAACCTGCGCTTCCTGGGCGTGCTCTGCGTCGTGCTCGGCGGCTTCACCCTGGTGGCGCTCTACTCCCCCGGAGGCACCCTCACCGGAACCTGGGCGGCGCAGTCCCGCGCCCTCGCCGGGTGGGCGGCCGCCCCCTGGTGCGCCGTGCTCATCGCCGCCGGCAGCGCCCTCGTCTACGGCCGCCGCGCCCTGCGCCGCGCCGTCGCCGGGCGCCTCGCCGGGGCCGCCGCCGGCGCGCAGGCCGTCGCCGGACGCTTCCAGTCCTGCGGC
>DATLLM010000308.1:0-4899 GCA_035537855.1 Chloroflexota bacterium
GGGTGAGGCAGGGCACGTCCTCGTACGACGTCGGCGCTCGGCCCCGCCGGCTCAACTCGTGGACGGCTTCTGTTCACGCTGCCGACCCTGACCGCGCCTGGTGCGTCGTTTCGCCGGTGGGGACTCCCTCCTGGGCCGGGGGGCGGCGGCTGGGGTCTCGGAGGCCCCCTCCGGAGCGGCGGCCGTGCCGGCGGCGCCGCGACCGCCGATGCCGTGGCGGGTGGCGTCTTCCAGCTCGACCCGCTCCTTGCGAATCGTCTCCCGCACCTCCTGCGTCTCCGTCACCGGCCGCCGGCGGATGCGCACCTCCTCCTTGAGCACCAGGCGCTTCTCGACGATCAGCACCTCCTCCATCACCGGGACGATCAGCCAGTCGCCCTCCGTGCGCGTGGCCGCCGGAGCGTCGAGCGGCCTGTCGATGGGCACGCGCTCGATGTCGAGGTCGTCGCGGGTGACGTCCTGGGTGATGCGCACCTCCTCGGTCTCGACGCGCTTGTGGACGCGCAGCTCGCCGAGGTCGACGGGCCGCGTCTCCGCCGTGAGGCGCTCCGCGAGGATCGGGACAGAGAGCCGGTCGCCCGTGAGGTGGCCCAGCGCCGCGCCGCCGGCGGCGGTCTGGGGGACGCCGGCGCCGAGGCGCACCGTCTCCTCGCGGGTGGCACGCAGGTGCACCGCCCCGCCGCTCCCGGCCTCCACCCGATCGATCTGGTCGGCCGCCACGTGCAGCCGGTGGTCCGTCCAGCCGCGGCGTACGACCAGGTAAACCAGCTCGCCCGTCTCCGGTCGCACCACCGCCTCTTCGAGTGTGCCCAGCCGCCCGTCGGTGGCCTCAACCGCGGCCCCGGGCCGGAGCGCGTGTCCCCCTGCGTCGCCGGCGTCCGCCGGTGCTGCTCGTTCCGCGTTCATGGCCGTAGCTCCCTTCGCGCTGGCGCCTTCAGCCGCACCGCCCGTGCCACCGGCGTCGGCCGGCGCACGGCACCGGGCCCGATTCGGCTCCCCCGCGGCCCGGCCCCGGCGGGGGCGTCCGCTCGGCCGTTGCGGCCGCGGGACCCGGCCGGCGCCCTCCGCCCTGGGCAGCCAAAGCAGAGGGCGTGCCGCGCCCGCCACGGTCGCGGGGGCAGCGGCCGCGCCGCCCCCGGCGGTTGGCCGGATCGGGAACCGCACGGGCCACGTGCCGCGCAGGTAGTACCGGTCTGGTACTGGCCTGGTGCAGAAGTAGCGCGGAACGGATTTTGCATTGGCCGCGGCGGCGGTGCCGGTGACGCCGTGCGGGGCGCCCGACACACCAGAAAGCGAGGGGCGTATGAACCAGACCGTGCCGGTGGTGGCGTCCTGGGGGGACGCGATCTTCGTCGCGCTCACCGGGGCGCTGAACGACCTCCTGCTGTTCGTCCCGCGGCTGCTGGGCGCGCTGGCGATCCTGCTCGTCGGCTGGCTGCTCGCCAAGGTCGTCGAGGCGCTGGTGGCCAAGGGCCTGCGGGCGGTGCGCTTCAACCAGGTGGCCGACCGCGCCGAGATCGACCAGTTCCTCGACCGCGCGGGCGTGCGCCTGGACGCGGCGTCGGTGGTCGGCAAGCTGGCCTACTGGTTCCTGCTGCTGATCTTCGTCGGCGCGGCCTTCAACGCCTTCGGGCTGACGCAGGTCACCGCGCTGATCAACCAGGTCATCGCTTATCTGCCCAACGTGGTCGTGGCGCTGATCGTCCTGCTGGTGGGGGCGCTCCTGGCGCAGCTCGCCGCCAACCTGGTGCGGGGCGCCAGCGGCACGGCGCGGGTGGGCGACCCGGGCCTGCTGGCCGGGCTCGCCCGGGCGGCCGTGCTCGGGTTCGCGGTGCTCATCGCCCTCAACCAGCTGCAGATCGGGGCCGCGATCGTCAACACGCTGTTCATGGCCCTCGTCGGCGCGATCGCGCTCGCCGCCGCCCTGGCCTTCGGGCTCGGCGGGCGGGACGTGGCCGGCCGCATCGTCGAGGACTGGTACGCCCGGCGGGCCCAGGTGGCAGACGGGGCCGGCCGCCTGGCCGACGCCGTCCGCAGCCAGGGGCCGGACGGGGCCGGCGGAGTACGCCCGTCGCCCGGCGGCGCCGCGTTCTCTGCGGGCGCACGACGAACCGCCTGACGAGCGGAAGGGGGCCCGCCGGGGCGGGCGCCTCGGCTCACCCAATCACCGACAACCCGGCTCAGCCGGGAGAAGGAGCGACCGACGTGAAGAACCGGATCGATTCCAGTCGCCTCCGCGGGGGGATGCAGGTGTACGGCCCGGACGGCGAACCGCTGGGCGCCCTTGAGCGCTTCGACGACGATGCGATCACCGTGAAGGAGCGGCGGTACGGGTACGCCACCATCGACCGCATCGAGGGCGACCGCATCTACCTCGCCGCGCCTGCCGGCGGAGCCGGCGGGGCCGCCGGCACGGCCCGCGACGAGGTCGTCGCGGCCGAGGGCGAGGTGCGCGTCCCCGTGCGCGAGGAGCGCCTGGAGGTGGAGAAGCGCCCCGTCGAGCTGGGCGCCGTCGAGGTGCGGAAGACGGTCGAGACCGAGCAGCAGACCGTCCCCGTCGAGCTGGAGCGCGAGGAGGTCCACGTCGAGCGGCGGGACGTCGCCGACCGCCCGGCGACCGAGGCGGACCTGTCCGGCGCCTTCCAGGAGGGGACCGTGCGCGTCCCGGTGCGGGGCGAGGAGGCGGTGGCCCGCAAGGAGACGGTGGTCACCGGCGAGGTGGTCATCGACAAGACCCGCACCACCGAGACGCAGCGGGTCACGGACACCATCCGCAAGGAGCGGGTAGACGTCGACGACGACTACGAGCGCCACCGCGCGGACTACCAGCGGGCCTACGCCGGGCGGCAGCCGCAGGCGGGCGACCTGGCCTACGCTGAGGCAGAGCCCCACTACCGGTTCGGCTACGGGGCCGGGCTGGAGGCCCGCCGCGCCGGCCGCTCCTGGGAGGAGGCGGAGGCCGACCTGCGCGCGCGCTACCGCGACGCCGGGGCCGACGACGACGCCTGGGAGCGGATCAAGCGGGCGGTGCGCGAGGGCTTCGACCGCGCCCGCGGCCGGTAGCGCCCGCGGCCGGTAGCGCCTGCGGGCGCGCCCCACCCCCGGGCCGGCCGCGGGGGTGGGGCGCCGCGGCGCGCCGGCGCGGGTTCCCTTATCGCGATAGAGGCGGACGGCCGGCACCCGCCTCCAACCGCTGCCGCAGATCCCGGTTGAGGGCGGCGACGCGCTCGGGGTCGACCTTGGGCCGGCGGCCGGCGGTGAGGAGGCCGTTGACCTCCTGGGCCACGTCGTAGAGCTGGGTGTAGCAGAAGCCGGCCAGGAAGGGGAGGTCGGCCAGGCCCTGCAGCAGGTCGGCGTAGCGGGCGAGCAGCTCGTCTCCGCCGCCGAACGTGGCGTAGACGCCGAAGAGGCGGTCGAGGGCGTCCGCCGGGGCGCCGGCGGGGCGCTGGAGGAACCCGCCAACCTCGGTCAGCATCACCGGCTGGCCCCGGTGCCGGGCCCCGCGCAGGAAGAGGGGCTTCCCCCGCCACCAGACCGTTGGGGGGAGGGGACCGCCGGCGAGCGTCTCCCGGTAGCGGGCGCGCAGTCCGGCGGCGTCCGGGGTGTAGTCGTGGATGGCGACCACGTCCGTGACGTCGGTGTGCTCCCAGCCGTCGTTGTCGATCACCGGCCGGTGGGGGTCGAGGCGCCGCGTGGTGGCGACGACGCGCTCCAGGAAAGCGTACTGCCCGGGGTGGTGCGCCTCGAGGCCGGGGAAGCCCATGCTCTCGTTGACCGGCACCCAGGTGACGATGCAGGGGTGGTTGGCGTCCCGGGCGATGGCCCGCTCCCACTCCGCGAGGAGCAGCTCCTCGGCCTCGGCCGACCAGGCCCGGGCGTTGGGCATCTCGCCCCAGACGAGCAGGCCCAGGCGGTCGCACCAGTAGAGCCAGCGGGGGTCCTCCACCTTCTGGTGCTTGCGCACCCCGTCGAAGCCGAGGCGCTTGGCCCAGACCACGTCCGCCCGCAGGGCCTCATCCGACGGCGCGGTGTACAGCCCGTCCGGCCAGTAGCCCTGGTCGAGGGCCATGATCAGGTAGAGCGGCCGGCCATTGAGGTGGACGCGCCCGTCCCGCAGGGTGACGCTGCGGATGCCGGCGTAGGAGTCCACCTGATCCAGCACCCGGCCCTGCTGGAGGAGGCGCAGCCGGAGGCCGTAGAGGTGGGGGGCGTCCGGCGACCAGCGCCTGGCGCCCGGGATGTGCAAGCGCAGGCGCGCGGCCCCGCCCGCGGTGCGGACGCGCCCGGTGGCGACCACCGCCCCTGGAGCGTCCGGGTCCCCGTCCAGGGCCTCGGCCTCCAGGTCGTACCCGGTGGCCGGGGCGTGGAGGCTGATCTGCAGCTCGATCGTCTCGGCCTCCGGGTCCGTGGCGATGGTCAGGTGGTCGATCCGCAGGACCGGGACCGGCTCGAGCCAGACGGACTGCCAGACGCCGGTGCTGCAGTGGTAGTCGATCCCCCCCGGGCGGCCGCTGACGGCCTGTTTCCCCCGGGGCTGGTGGGCGTCCTGGCGGTCTTCGACGCGCAGCACCAGGCGGTTGGGGCCGGCGGGGCGGTGCGGAACGTCGTGCGCGCCGCCGGGGGCGCGCAGGTAGGGGGTGGCGTCCAGCGAGAAGGGGACGTGGCCCCCGCGGTTGTGGCCGGCCTCCTGGCCGTTGATCCACACCGTGGCGCGGAAGTCGACCGCGCCGAAGTGCAGCAGGACGTCGTCGCCCGCCCAGTCCGCGGGCACGTCGAAGTCCCGGGCGTACCAGACCACCTCGTGGACGGCGGGGTCGCCGATCCCCGAGCGGGCGCTCTGGTAGGGGAAGGGGACGACGATGCGCCCGCCGCCGGCTGCCCCCGAGGTGGGCGCATCGT
>DATLLM010000309.1:0-2126 GCA_035537855.1 Chloroflexota bacterium
GTGCGCGAACCCGTTGGGGTAGCGCAGCAGGCGCACCGGCGACCGGGCGAGGAGCCGGGCGTACAGGGGCAGCAGGGCGGCCTGCTCCTCCGGCCGGAGCAGCTCGACGCGGTAGGTCTGGGCCATCAGGACGGTCAGCGCGGCGCGCCCGGAGAGCGGCTCGATCGTGATCTCGGCGCCGCCGCCGGCGGCGGAGTCCGGATCGAATCGCTGCGGGACGTACAGTGCCCGCAGGGGGGCCGGCGCCGTCGCCAGGGGATAGGCGCTGTCCGGCCCGCCGAGGGTCAGGCGCTTCTTGGTTAGGTGGGCGGCCAGGTCTGGGAGCTCGGCGCTGAACTCCAGGGCACCCCTGACCGTCGGCGGCCACAGCTTCATCAAGGGGGCACCGGGAGCGGCGTCGACGCCGTCGGGCGTCGCCCGCAAGGGCAGGATGTCGTCCGAGAGGAGGGCCGCTCCCCGGCGGAGGAAGGCCGCCGCAAGGGTGGTCTTGCCGTGCCCGGCCGGCCCAACGAACGCGAAGGCCACGCCCTCAGCGACGACGGCGGCCCCGTGCAGCGGGGGGTAGCCGAGGCGGTGCAAGACGCGGCCGGAGACCGGGCCGAGGATCTGCAGCGCCAGCGCACCTTCGTCCGCCTGCGGCAGCCGGTAGACGTCCACCCGACGCCCGTCCGGCAGGACGTGGCACAGTCCGGCATGGTCATTCCAGATCCAGTCGCCGCCCGGGCCTCGGTGGACGCGGACGAAGGGCTGGCCGGCATGGGTCGGGCAGTCGCAGCGCTGCTCGAAGATCAGGGAGCCGGCCGGCTGCGGCCAGCCACTGACGGGGCCGATGGAAACGAGTCGGACGGTCCAGTCCGAGGCGCCGCTGCAAGAGTCGGCCTCCGGCAGAGGCAGGGCCACCTCGCTCGCCACGCGTAGGCCGTACATACCGTACGACCACCGAGCGGGCGTGCCCTGGCCGCCGGCCCGAGTGAAGCTCGCAGCAGCGGCCGGCAAGGCCACTGACGTGGCGGCGCCGGGGAGGGTCACGACCATCACACCCGACCTCCGTCACCGACGATGACGTCGTCCAGACCGGACAAGGGGACAAAGTCGGCGAGCGGCTGGGCTGGCTCACCCACCGCCTGCCCGTCGAGTTCGACCCAGGCGTGGGCCTGCAGATGACCGCTCTCCTTACGCACCCCGATCCGCAGCGCGCTCGGCAGCCCTTCGCGGCTCAGCCAACGGTGAAGGACGATCGACCGGTGCAGGCAGCGGGGGCGAACGGTGTGGTACCGGGCGGCGATCCCAATCCAATGGGCGTAGCGGGCTGCCCGCCGGCGCTCGTCATCCCCGGGCCGGCGATCGACCAGACGGCCCCCCCAGGACGCCGCCCACCTGGATGCGCGCCGCAGACCGCCCAGGCGCAGCGCCACGTCGACGACCAGGAGGTCGACTCCGGCCCGAGCGAGCAAGCGCCACTCGTCCCGGTCGAGCGTGCGCCCCCCGGGCGGGAGAGCAGATACAGACGTCGACACCAGTCGTCCCGTCCCTCAGCCCGCCTGCGCCACCCGGACCAGCCCGCGGGCGACGAGCGCGTCGATGAAGGCGGCTACATCTCTCTGCAGGTCGTCAGGCGCCGCTTCGTACTCGTCCCTCAGCCGAGAGACGATGGCCTCCAGGCCCGGCGCCTCGTTGAGGAGCATCCAGATGCGGCTCCCGACCTCGTCCAGGCCGTAGTACAGGCCCGAGCTCACGTCCAGCAGGACGGCTTCGCCATCCAGCTCGGCGGCGACGACTCGATCTGAGACCACCTCGTACTGCACGCTCGCTCCCCTCACTCGCCAACAGGCGCGGTAAATCATTGGAGCCGGGAAAGCGCCAGCGTGTTCAGCCCAGGTTGAGGCTGAGTTACGATGGCCCGGCGGCGCACTGAGAAGTCCAAATCGACAGGGATTGACCGTTGAGGGTCGTCCGTACTGCCGGTGTGAGCACGCGATGCGCGCCGGCGTGCCGAGGACGCCGAGGACGAGCGGAGCGAGGAAGTCGGGCAAGGCAAGCGCGGTCAGCACGAGCGGCCTCCTGAGCTCTCGGGGCTCCGCCTGGGCGGAGCCGATCTCAGAGTGCCCGTCGGCCGCGCCGCTGAC
>DATLLM010000310.1:0-6649 GCA_035537855.1 Chloroflexota bacterium
GCCCACCGCCGGGCTGGCGAAGGCGAAGAGGGCCTCCCCCGGGTTATTGGCCGGGTCGAAACCGTGGCTGAGGTAGGACGGGGCGAGGCTCACCGTCCGGGGCAGGCCCCCCTCAGGCGAGAAGCGGGCCAGGGCCGGGACGATCCCCTGTACGTTGGGCATGCTGGGGCGGAATCCCAGGGGGCCACCGGGGCTCACCACCAGGGGCGCGCTGTGCGCCACTACGGTGGTGGTGTCCGGCGGCGTCGCCCCGCCGGTGGGGGGGGCCAGGGCGACCGCTTGCCCGTCCAGGTCCAGCCCGCGGAACCCCAGGCCCTGGGCCTCCGCCCCGGCGAACCAGCTCGCCACCCCCGCCAGGTTGGTCAGCCCGTCCGGGACGAACAACAGGGGCAGGTCGAACGTGGCGACGCGGTGCCCGCGGTCTTCGGCCTGGCAGTCGAAGCGGAACGGCAGGCCGCCTACCTCCAGGTACGAGACCTCCTTCTTGGTCGCGACGTCCGTGAACACCGTCTTCTTCAAGCCGGCCGGGGACTCCAGGGTCAGCAGCTCCACCGTCTGCCACGGCCACTGACGCCCGGCCGGGTCGGCGGGGGCCCCGAAGTCCCGCTCCGCCTGGGTGACGCGGATCGTGTCCCGCCTGACCAGGGTGGACACCCACCCGTTGCGGGAAGGGCTGGTGCGCTCCATGGTGGAGACCAGCACCGCCTCGTGGCCCAGAGGATAGAGGCGCCCCTTCTGCACCACCTGCACGTAGTGGTCGCGCCCCATCACCATGCGGTGGCGCCAGCCCTGCACGCTGTGGCCGGGCCAGCTCCCGTGGGCGTCCAGCCAGGCTCCCAGGGGGGAGAGCCACAGGCGCCGGGCGGTGGCCGGGATCTTGGGGCTCAGAGTGGTCTGGTTGCTGATGGCGGTCTGGGCGTTGGTGTCCAGGACGCTGTTGATCGTGGCGTCGGAGAGGGCCGGGTCGGCCGTCGGCTGCTGCACCAGGGCCCGCAGGGCGGTGACGTTGGCGGGCACCTCCACCAGCCTCCCGTTCGCCGCGCGCCGGGAGAGGCGGCTGTGCCACAGCTCGACGTTGCCCGCGTCGGCCACCGGCGACGCCGCGTGGGCCATGCGCGTCTCTCCGCCGGGGACGTTGAGGTAGAGCCGGGAGGGAAAGCCCATCGCGGTGACGCCGGGCGCTCCCGCCGCGGCCGCCGCCGCCGCCGGCAGGTCGGCGGGGGCCGGCTCGACCGGGCCTCGCGCCGGCGCGAGGGACACCGGCCCGGAGGGGCCGCCCGAAGCGGCAGGGGCCAGCGCCGGCTCGGCTTCGGGGGCCCGCCGGCGGGCCCGGGCTCGCGCCCGAAGCTCCGCCAGCAGGGCCCCGCCTGGCGCCCCGTTCTGCGCCGCCCCGTCGGACGCCGGAGCGCTGCGGGCGGCCCCCGCCACCGCCGCCTCCGCCGCACCGAGCGTCCGGCCGGGGGCGCCGCCGGCGGCGCCGTTGGGCGAGCCGCCCATGGCGTCCAGCACCAGCTCGGCCGTGGACGCGGCCCGCGGTTCCGGCTGGCCCTGGGCCAGCCCCACCGTCCCGGCGCTGCCGTCGGTGACCAGGGGCAGCGCGGGTAGGGCGCCCAGGATGCCGGCCACGGTGAAGGGGATAGCCGCGGTGCCAGGCGGGACGAGAAAGACCACCCGCGTCGTGGCGGCGCTGAAGATGGGCCCGATTTGCTTGGGGAAGGGCAGCGCCGGCGTGCCCACGTACTCCATCACGTGCTGCTTGGGGAAGGCGACGCTGATGTGTCCCGGCTGGCCGGTGGTCACCGGACGCAGCTCGTACCCGGCGCCCGCCCGCTGCGGTTCCAGGTTGAACGTCTCCACCTCAAGGTGCACCTGGTCGTCGGCGCGAATCAGGGAGAACTTCATGGGGTGTGCTCCATCACGGGGCGCTCACTCGCGGCGGGAGAGGGTCGCCCGGGGCCGGCGACCGGGCGACCGGAGCCGCCGGGGCCGTCAACGGGGATGGGCACGAGCCTACGCGCCGCCGGGCGCCGGTACAGCGGCGGGACCACCCATTACGCCTCCACGCCTCCGCCCGAGTGTCAAGGCGGCCGTGGGTAATGCTGCGTACGCCCGGCGTGCCGGCCGCCGCCGCCCCTGGCGGGCGAGGCACCGTCACCCGGCGCGCCGGCCGGGCCCGTTGGCGGCGTGGAAGCGGCGACCGGCCCGCGGCGCCGGGGCCGTCCCGCCGCCGCTCCCGTCCCGGAGCGTCAGGCGCCGGCCGGGCCGGCCTCGTAGACGGAGACCGTGCCGCTGATCTCGTTGGACACCAGGACGAGGGGCCGGCCGGTGGTGCTGGCAGCGGCCGGTACGAAGCGGACGATCTCGGCGCCGCTGTCGGGGCCCGGGGGGGTTCGGGTGAAGTCGCGGTTGTTGACGTAGTGGACGAGCGCGGGCTCCCGGGGGTCGGTGACGTCGAACGTCGCGACGCCGCCGATCCGCTCCAGACCGATGAAAGCGTAGGCGCGGCCGCCGACGTCGCCGACGGCGACGGCCTCCGGCTCCGGCCCCTTGTCGTCGCTGCGGTTGTCGAAGGTGTTGTTGCTGTTGCTGGCGTTGAACGCGCCGGGGAAGGTCTGCGCGGTGATGCGCTCGAGCTGGTCGCCGCTGTCCCAGACCCGGGCGCCCGTCTCCGCGCGCCAGATCGAGAGCGAGCGGGCGCCGAAGGCGTAGAGGCCGGTGTAGCCGCTGGGGCCCTGGCCCAGGGTGCGGGTGACGTTCAGCCGTCCAGGGTTCCGGCTCTGCCGCAGCTCGGCCGCGTTCGGGAAGGCCGCGGGATCGAGCTCGAGGCTGCCGGCCCGGGCCTCCTCCGAGAAGCCCGGGTAGTCGCGGGCGTCGCCCTCGTTGGCGGTCACCAGATAGGTGGCGCCCCCCGCCTGGTACGCCGCGACGGCGTCCGGCTGGTACATGCCCTTCACCGGCCAGGGCCGGATGTTCACCAGGGCGTCCTGATCGCTGGCGTCCAGACCGGCGCCGGCCACGCTGTGGTCCTTGAAGCCCAGCGGCAGCAGCCGCTCGATGCGGCCGCTGCCGACGTCGACGACGGCGAACGCGTTGTTCTCTTGCAGCACCACGTAGGCCGTGCGCGAGTCCGCCGAGACCGCGATGTACTCCGGCTCGAGGTCCTGAGCGACCGTCGCGTTCGGCCCGAAGACGCGGACGTCCGGGCTCAGCTCGGCGCGGCGCCGGCCGCCCGCATTGAAGTCGCGGAAGTCCACCGTGCGCACGGCGTCCGGCCGGGCGGCACCGCGCGGAGCGACCGTCGGGCTGGCCGCCGGGCTGGCCGTCGGGGTCGCGGTGGCGCCGGCGCCCGGGGTCGCCGTGGCCGTCGTCGTCCCCGGGCGGTCGGGCCGGTCGGGGCGCTCGGGGCGCTCGGGGCGCTCGGGACGCTCGGGCCTCCTGGTGGCCAGCAGCGGCCGGACGTCGATGATGCTGACCGTGCCCTCGGGATCGACCGAGTCGGATTGGTTGTAGCTGTTCGGCTCACCCTCGTTCGCCACCAACAGGTAGCGCCCATCCGGGGTGAAGGTGAGCATGTCCGGCAACGCTCCCACCCGCACGTCGTCGAGCAGCGCGCCGTCGCGGTCGAAGACGACGACCGAGCCGGGAGCGGTCTTCGGGGCGGCCTCGACGGCCACGGCGACGATCCCCTCGTGGGCGGCGACGCTGTTGGGGCCGGCCCCGAACGGGGCCAGGTCGATCCGGCGAACGAGGCGGGGTGCGGCCGGGTCGGTGACGTCGACGAGGTCGAGCGTGTTGCTCGCCGCGTTGGTGATGAAGATGCGGCCGCGGTCGTAGGCGACGGTCTCGGCCGCGCCTTCGCCGAGGCCGCTGACGTACGTCCCGAGCAGCCGGAGGGCGATGGGCACCGGGGCAGCGGCGATCGTACGCGGGGGCGCCCCGCCGAGCCATGTGGCGACGAGCAGCGCCAGCGCCAGGACGACCCTCACCAGCGATCGAGCCATAGCCCCCTTCTCCGCCGACGGACGCCGGCCTGATCCCCGGCCGCCGGCCCGGCTGAGCAGGATACAGGCTCGCGGACGGGCGCACGTCAACGGCCCGTAACACCAGCCGGAAGGCCGGCGGCGCACCGGCTCGCGGTGCCGGCGCAGCAGCGTCTCGGGCCGGACGGGGAGCCGACTAGATCATCAGGTCGCCGCCGTTGAGGTCGACGGTCGCGCCGGTGATGTAGGCGGCGTCGTCCGAGGCGAGGAACAGGACGAGTCCCGCCTCGTCATCCGCGGTGCCCAGCCGGCCCAGGGGGATCTTGGCGCTCTCGGCGGCGATCCTCTCCGGCGTTGCGTTCTCGCGCACCATCTCGGTGTCCATGCTCCCGGGAGAGGTGGAGTTGCAGTTGATGCCGTGCGGCGCGCCCTCACGGGCGATGTGGCGCGTGAGGCCGAGCACGGCCGCCTTGGAGGTGGTGTAGGCGGCGCCACCGAACGTGCTGACGCTGCGGCCGGCGGACGAGGCGACGTTGACGATCTTCCCGTAGCGCTTCGCCTGCATGACGGGAAAGACCGCCTGGCTGCAGAGGAAGACTCCCTTGACGTTGACCGCCATGGTGCGGTCCCATTCGTCCTCCGAGATCGCCTCCAGGGCGGTACGCGAGAGGATGCCGGCGTTGTTCACCAGCACGTCGACCGTGCCGTACAGGCGCACCGCCTCCTGCACCAGGCGCTGCGCTTCCTCCCGGCGGCTCACGTCGGCGGCGACGGCGGTGGCGGCGCCACCCGCAGCGCGGATCTCGTCCGCGGCGCGCTCGGCTGCGTCGGGGAGTACGTCGTTCACGATCACGCGTGCGCCCTCGCGGGCGAACGCGGCCGCCGTGGCCTTCCCCATCCCCCGCGCCGCGCCGGTGACGATGACCACTTTCCCGTCGAACCGCCGTGCCATCACCGCTCCTTCCCCAGACCCGCCGTCCGGCCCCCGCCCGGCCGGGGCGGACCCGGCTGCGTCCGCCGGGCCAGGGAGCGCCGTACCAGGAGCGGCCCGGCGCGGCCGGTCAGGGATGGCCGCCGTGCTGCCTCAGCGTAGCAAAGGCGTCGGCGGCGCGCTGGAGGTGTGCGGGCGAATGGGTGGCCGAGAGTTGCACGCGGAGCCTGGCGGCGCCCTCCGGCACCACGGGATAGCCGAAGCCGATCACGAAGACGCCGTGCGCGTCGTACAGCTCCCGGCTGAGGCGGATGGCCTGCGCGGTGTCCCCCACGATGATCGGCACGATGGCGGACTCGCTCTCCAGCGGCCGGTAGCCCGCGCTGCGGAGCGCGGCCCGGAACCAGGCGGCGTTGTCGCGTAAGCGCTGCACTCGCTCCGGCTCGCGCATGAGCACCTCCAGCGCCGCCAGCGCGCTGGCGGCGACGGTCGGCGGCAGGGCGTTCGAGAAGAGCTGCGGGCGCGAGCGCTGGATCAGGTAGTCGACGATGGTCTGCGACGCGGCGACGAAACCTCCGGCGGCGCCGCCCAGCGCTTTGCCGAGGGTGCTGGTGGTGACGTCGATCCGGTCCGCCACGCCGAAGTGCTCGGCCGTGCCGCGGCCCGTCCGGCCCAGCACGCCGGTGCCGTGCGAGTCGTCCACCATCACGATGGCGTCGAACTCGTCCGCCAGGGCGCAGATCTCGGGCAGCGGCGCCAGATCCCCTTCCATGCTGAAGACGCCGTCGGTCACGATCAGCTTCCGCCGCGCGGCGCGGTGCTCAACGAGCTTCGCCCGCAGGTCGTCGACGTCGCCGTGCTTGTAGATGGCCCGCTCGGCCCCGCGCGACAGGCGAATGGCGTCGATGATGCTGGCGTGGTTGAGCGCGTCGGACACGATGACGTCGCCCTGGCCGACCAGCGTCGGAATGACGCCCTCGTTGGCGTTCCAGCAGGAGACGTAGGTCAGCGCCGCCTCCGTGCCGAAGAACGCCGCCAGCTTCGTCTCCAGATCGCGGTGGATGGTGAAGGTGCCGCAGATGAAGCGCACCGCGCCGGTGCCCGCGCCGTAGGCGTCCAGTCCCGCCTGCCCGGCGGCGACGACTTCTGGATGGTCGGCCAGGCCGAGGTAGTTGTTGGAGCAGAGCAGCAGCACCTCCCCCTTCCCCTCCACCTCGACGACCGGCCCGGTCGATCCCTGCAGGTAGCGCAGCTCCTTGTACGTCCCGGCCACGCGGATCGCGTCGAGCTCGTCCCGGAACAGTCGCTCCCGCTCGAGGCGTGCGGTCGCCCTCATGGCAGTGCTCATCCTCCCGTGCCTCCAGGGACGTCTCGGCGGCTTCGCCCGGCGCGGCCCGATGCCGTTGACGTAACGCAAGTAACGGCTGGCCCCCGGCGGCCCCCGGCACGGTGAGGAGACCCCCCGCACCTTCCTCCCAGGAGCCGGCCCCCGCTGATGATACGCGAGGGGGCGGCTGCGGACCCGCCGCCGGACCGGTCCCTTGAGGCGCTCGCAGCCGCCGCGACACCGGGAGCGTTCTTCGGGCGCTGGCGCCTGCTGGCTTCTGCAGGCGTCGGGCGGCGCGACGTGAGCCACCACGGACAACGCGCGCTCGCGGGCGCCCGTGGCCTCCGAGGCCCTACGCGGCGGCGACGACGCGATCGCGATCCGCGCCGGCGAGCGCGCGTTGTCCGTGGT
>DATLLM010000311.1:0-3461 GCA_035537855.1 Chloroflexota bacterium
CCCTTGCGCCAGGTGCCCACCTCAGCCACGGCGGGCCCCCGCGCCGGCGGCGGTGCGGGCCAGCGTGCGGCGCCAGCGGACGTAGTCGCGGGCGAAGAGGACGAGCAGGGAGAGCAGGGTCAGCGCCAGGGCGGCGAGGGCCACCCAGGAGACGGCCGGCCAGGTCTGGGCGACGCCGAGGGCGTAGGCGTAGGCGAGCATGAGGGCGAAGAGCAGCAGGACGCCGCCGGCCAGGGCGAGGCCGCCGAGGATGGTCGGCAGGTCGCTCCGCAGGTCGCGGGCCCGCTGGCGGGTCGACGCGCTCTGGGTGGCCGCGCTCCGGGTGGCGCCGCGCACTCGCACGCCCCTACAACGGATCAGCGCACCCGCTGATAGCCGACCGCGCCGGCGGCGATGGTGTAGAGCCAGAAGGGCAGGCTCTGCACGGCGCGGGCGATGAGCACGTCGAAGGGGATCTGGGAGAGGGGGACGCGGGCGGAGACGAGGATCGTCTGGGCCACCACCCAACCGAGCACGGCGCCGGCCAGCAGGACGAGCAGACCGAGCAGGTAGATCCGGCGCCGCGTCCGGCGGTTGACCAGCGGGGAGAGGCCCTGCCCGGCGGCCCCGCCGGCGATCAGGCCGGCGAAGAGGACGAAGATGATCCCGGGGAGGACGGCGGCGATGCCGCCGCCGAGGGCGATGACGCCGAAGGCCTGCGCCAGGCGGCGCACGAAGGCGCGCTGGGCGTAGTCGCGGCGGACGCCGGCGCACTCGTAGCAGCGCTGACCGGCCGGGGTCTGGATCAGGCACTCCGGGCAGAAGGGGCGCTCGCAGCGCCCGCAGGCGACGTAGGTCTCCCGGTCCGGGTGAATCGTGCAGCGGCGGGGCAGGGGCTCGTCCGTGGCCGGCAGCGGCGCTGCGCTGGTCGCGGGGTCGGGGGCGAACGCGGACATGACTCGATTCCTGTGCCTACCCCGGGCCTAGCCCAGGGTGAGTCCCGCGCGCCGATCGAGGGCGCGGGCCCCGGCGGGCGCCGCCGGGTCGTCACCGCCAGCGGTGGCGAAAGCGGGGGACATCGCGCGCAGGGAGGCGATCGCCTGAGGCAGGACGTCCAGGACACGGTCGATCTCGTCCCGCGTGTTCTCCCGCCCGACGGTCAGGCGCAGCGAGCCGCGGGCGATCTCGGGCGGATACCCGAGGGCGGCGATGACGTGGGAGGGCTCGAGCGCGCCGGAGGTGCAGGCCGAGCCGCTCGAGGCGGCGATGTTCTGCATGTCCAGGCTGAGCAGGATGCTCTCCCCTTCCACGTGGTGGAAGACGAAGGAGGCGCTGTTGGGCAGGCGCTGCTCGGGGTGGCCGGTCAGCTCGCAGCGCGGGATGCGCTCCAGGACGCCGGCGATCAGGCGATCGCGCAGCTCGCGGAGGTGGGCGTTGGCCGCCTCCTGCTCGGCGGTGGCGAGGCGCAGGGCGGTGGCCAGACCGGCGATGCCGGCGGTGTTCTCCGTCCCGGCGCGGCGGTCCCGCTCCTGGGCGCCGCCCTGCTGCTGGGGCTGCCAGCGGGTGCCGGCGCGGACGTAGAGCACGCCCACCCCCTTGGGGCCGTAGAACTTGTGGCCGGAGAGGGAGAGGAGATCGACGCCCAGGCGGTTGACGTTCAGGTCGAGGGCGCCGCCGGCCTGGACGGCGTCGGTGTGGAAGGGGATCTTCCGGGCGCGGGCGATGCGCCCGATCTCGGCCAGGGGCTCGATCGTGCCGATCTCGTTGTTGGCGTACATGATCGAGATCAGCACCGTCTCGTCGGTGACGGCGGCGGCGACGGCGGCCGGGTCGACCCGGCCGAAGCGGTCGACCGGCAGGTAGGTGGTGCGGAAGCCGAACTGCTCGAGCCACTCGCAGGTGTGCAGCACGGCGTGGTGCTCGACGGCCGAGGTGATGAGGTGCGTGCCGCGCCGCCGGTTGGCGAAGGCGACGCCCTTGATGGCGGCGTTGTCCGATTCGGTGCCCCCGCTGGTGAAGAGGACCTCCTGGGGGCGGGCGCCGAGCAGGGTGGCCACGGCCTCCCGGGACTCGTCGACGGCGCGGCGGGCCTCCCGGCCGACGCCGTAGACGCTCGAAGGGTTGCCGGCGTGCTCGGTCCAGAAGGGCTGCATGGCCGCGACCACTTCGGGCCGCACGGCCGTGGTGGCGGCGTGGTCGAGGTAGATCAGGGGGCTCGCCGCCGGCGCCGGGTGGCCGTCCATCGCTGCTCTTCCGGTCCCTCGCTCTTCTCTCCCTAGTCTACCACCGGCGCCGTACGGCCCCCCGCCGGGCGGCCGGGGCGGCTCCTGGTAGGGGGCCGGCCGTGGCTGGCGCGCGGCGGACATTGTGATAGAATGCACAAATAGCAGAGGGGGTCGGCGCGGCGTCCGGCCGCGGGGGGCCGCGAGTCGCTACCATGGGTCGGTCAAGGCGCGCGGGCCAGGAACCGGGATGCCCGGCATCCCGAGATCGGGCCGGTGGGCGAGCGGAAGAGGGGAGGAACGATGCCGTTTGACTACGTCCCCATCCTGGTCCAGGTGGTGGTGGCGGGTGGGGTGGCCGGCGGCGTGCTGCTGATCTCCAACTTCCTGGGGACGAGGCGCCCGACGGCGGCCAAGCTGGCCCCCTACGAGTCCGGGATGACTCCGGTGGGGCAGGCCTGGCGGCGCTTCCCGATCAAGTTCTACGTCACGGCGATGCTCTTCGTGCTCTTCGACATCGAGGTGATCTTCTTCTACCCCTGGGCGGTGGCGTTGCGGCACCTCAAGGCCGGCGGGCAGCAGTTCATCTGGTTCATCGTGATCGAGATGCTGGTCTTCGTTGCCTTCCTGCTGCTCGGGTACGTGTACATCCTCAAGAGGAGGGCCCTGGAATGGGAATGACGCCGCAGATGCCACCGGCGAACCCCGGCCTGCGCTGGGAGCCGTCGCCGGAGCAGCCGGACGCCCTCCGCACGGTGCCGGTGATCGGCCGCAACGTCCTGGGCACGGTGGGGCAGTTCACGGGCGCGTCCGGGGTCGCCCTGACCAACGTGGACAAGGCGGTCGGCTGGGCGCGGGCCAACTCGCTCTGGCCGCTGCTGTTCGGGCTGGCCTGCTGCGCGATCGAGATGATGGCCATGACCGGGCCCAAGTTCGACGCCGCCCGGTTCGGGGCCGAGGTCTTCCGGGCCTCGCCGCGGCAGAGCGACCTGATGATCGTGGCCGGGCGGGTGTCGAAGAAGATGGCCCCGGTGCTGCGCCAGCTCTACGACCAGATGCCGGAGCCCAAGTGGGTGCTGTCGATGGGGGCCTGCGCCTCCTGCAGCGGGGTCTACAACAACTACGCCCTGGTGCAGGGGGTCGACCGGATCGTCCCGGTGGACGTCTACGTGCCGGGCTGCCCGCCGCGGCCGGAGATGGTGATCGACGGGCTGATCAAGCTGCAGGCCAAGATCGAGTACGACAAGCAGTTCGGCAAGA
>DATLLM010000312.1:0-5558 GCA_035537855.1 Chloroflexota bacterium
GCGAGGGTGCCCGCGCGCCGAACGTGCTCGTCGTCCTCATCGATGACGCGGGCTTCGGCTCCTCGAGCGCCTTCGGCGGTGCCATCCAGACGCCGAACGCCGAGCGCCTCGCTGCCGACGGCCTCAAGTTCACCCGCTTCCACACCACCGCCCTGTGCTCCCCCACCCGGGCGGCCCTGCTCTCGGGGCGCAACCACCACACCGTGGGCATGGGCGGGATCACCGAGATCGCCACCTCCGCCCCCGGCTACAACTCCATCCGCCCGAACACCTGCGCCCCGCTGCCGGAGACGCTCCGCCTCAACGGGTACGCCACGGCGCAGTTCGGGAAGTGCCACGAGGTGCCGGTGTGGGAGACCAGCCCGATGGGGCCCTTCGACCACTGGCCCTCGCCCGGGGGCGGCTTCGAGTACTTCTACGGCTTCATCGGCGGCGAGACCAACCAGTGGTACCCCGCCCTCTACGAGAACACCACCCCCGTCGAGCCGGACCGCACGCCGGAGGAGGGCTACCACTTCACGGTGGACATGACCGATAAGGCCATCGGCTGGGTGCAATCCCAGAAGGCCCTGGCCCCGGACAAGCCCTTCTTCATGTACTTCGCCCCGGGCGCCACCCACGCCCCGCACCACGTCCCCAGGGAGTGGGCGGACAGGTACAAGGGCCGGTTCGACGCCGGCTGGGACGCCCTGCGCGAGGAGACGTTCGCCCGCCAGAAGCGCCTGGGGGTGATCCCGACGGAGGCGGAGCTGACCGCCCGGCCCGAGGGCCTGAGCGCCTGGGACGACACGCCGGAGGCGCTCAAGCCGGTGCTGCGGCGCCAGATGGAGGTCTACGCCGGGTTCCTGGAGCACACCGACCACCACCTCGGCCGCCTGGTCGACGCCCTCGGCGACCTGGGCGTGCTCAACGACACCCTGATCTACCTGATCATCGGGGACAACGGGGCCTCGGCCGAGGGCTCGCTCAACGGCACCGTCAACGAGTACTTCACCCTCAACAGCGCCAACGACCTGGAGACCCCGGAGTACCTCGCCGCCCACGCCGGCGACCTGGGCACGCCGGCCGCCTACAACCACTACGCCGTGGCCTGGGCCCACGCCATGGACACCCCCTACCAGTGGACGAAGCAGGTCGCCTCCCACTGGGGGGGGACGCGCAACGGGACCATCGTGCACTGGCCGTCCGGGATCACGGCCAAGGGGGAGCTGCGCCACCAGTTCGCCCACGTGATCGACGTCGCCCCCACCGTGCTCGAAGCGGCCGGGCTGCCCGAGCCGGTGCAGGTGAACGGGGTGACCCAGAAGCCGATCGAGGGCACCAGCATGCGCTACGCCTTCGACGACGCCGGGGCCCCCGAGCGGCACACCACCCAGTACTTCGAGCTGGTCTGCAACCGGGGCATCTACCACCAGGGCTGGTCGGCCGTGACCAGGCACAAGCTCCCCTGGCTCGGGGCCGACCCTAAGGCCTCCTTCGACGACGACGTCTGGGAGCTGTACGACGGCCGCGCGGACTGGACCCAGGCCCACGACCTGGCGAGGGCGAATCCGGAGAAGCTGCGCGAGCTGCAGCAGCTGTTCCTGATCGAGGCCGCCCGGTTCAACGTGTTCCCCCTGGACAGCCGCTCCGCCGTCCGCTTCAACGCCGAGCTGGCCGGCCGGCCGCAGCTGATCCGGGGCACGTCCCAGCTGCTCTACCCGGCGATGAAGCGCCTGAGCGAGAACTCGGTGCTGAGCCTCAAGAACAAGTCCTTCTCGGTCACCGCGGAGGTCGAGGTCGCGGCCGGCGCCCACGGGGTGGTCGTCGCCCAGGGCGGCGCCTTCGGCGGCTGGAGCCTCTACCTGGTCAAGGGCCGGCTGGAGTTCTGCTACAACCTGTTCGGCGTCGAGCGCTACACGGTCACCGGGACCGCCCCCGTCCCGGCCGGCGCCCACCAGGTGCGGGCCGAGTTCGCCTACGACGGCGGCGGGCTGGGCAAAGGCGGCGCGGTCACCCTCTACGTCGACGGCCAGGCCGGCGGCGCCGGGCGCGTCGAGCGCACCGAGCCGTTCACCTTCTCTCTCGACGAGACGACCGACGTGGGCTGCGAGACCGGCACCCCCGTCTCGGACGCCTACACGGCCCGGGAGAGCGCCTTCAGCGGCACGATCAAGTGGGTCCGCCTGGAGGCCGGCCTGGACAGCCACGACCACCTGATCGACCCCGCCCACCTGGAGCACATCGCCATGTCCCGGCAGTAGCCCGGGGCAGGAGTCCGGGACAGGAGCCCGGGCCCCTGCCCCCGCCGGACGCCGTGCTATTCTGCCCCCGCCGGGCGGGTGCGGGTGCGGGCGCCGGTGGCGCCGGAAACGCCGCCGGCCACCGGCGACCCGGCGGCCCACCGTGGCTCCCGCAGCGACGCCCGCGAGCAGTCCCGGACGACCGAAGGAGGTCGGGCATGCCAGGAATGCTGGATTCGCTGTCGCAGATGGTCACGCCGGAGATGGCCGGACAGGCGGCCCGGATGCTCGGAGTCGACGAGCAGACGGTGCAGCAGGGCATGGCGACCGCCGGCCCGCTGCTGCAGCAGCTGCTGGCGGACAGGGCCTCGACCCCCGAAGGGGCGCGACAGGTCTACGACACGGTGACCGGGACGGAGGCCACCGAGGCCACCGGGGCCACCGGCGGACTGACGGGGATGCTCGGCTCGCTCGCCGGCGCCGCCGTCCCCGCGGCCGGGGCCGGGGGCGGACAGGGCCTGGTCGACCAGCTGCTCGGTCCCCAGGCGCGCCAGGCGGTGACCGAGCTGGTGCGCAAGCAGACCGGCACGGACATCGGCCCGCTGCTCGCCCTGGCGGCGCCCCTGCTGGCCGGCGCGCTGGGCAAGCTGGTCAGGGAGCGCAATCTGGACGCCAGCGGACTGGCCGGCCTGCTGCAGACCGAATCCCGGGAGTACGCCGCGCAGCACCCGGAGATGCAGAGTCTGCTGGCCGGCGCGGTCGAAGCGAGTCACCGGGCCAGCGGCACGGCGCCGGAGGCGAAGGCGGCGCCCGCCGCCGCGGCGGCGGCTCCCGCGGAGAACGCCCCGCCCCCGCCCGGCGGGGCATTGAGCGCGGACGAGCTGGCCAGCCTGGCCGATGCGCCGGCCCGGGCCGGCGGGCTGGTGATGACGGCCTCGCCCAGCGGCGGCGCCGGGGCCGCGCAGGAGATAGCGGCTTTCGCCGCCGCCGTCAGCGAGGCGGCCACCGCGGCGGCGCCGGGCAGCCTGCTCGGACAGCTCGCCGACCCGCTGCACGTCCTGGCGCGCCAGGTGCAGACCACCGGTCTGCCGGTCGGCGGCGGGGCGGGCGCGCTCGAGACCCTGCAATCGGCGGCGGCGCTGGTGGACGCCAGAGCCAGCGCCGAGGACGCGGCGGCCTACAAGGCCATGCTGCTGGACGTCGCCGAGCGCGTCGCCCGAGCGGCGAAGGAGGGCAGCTTCCTGGGGATCGGCGGCCAGCAGGTCAGCGCCGCCGAGACCGAAGCGATCGAGACGATCCGCACCGCCCTGGAGGGCGGGACGCCCGCCGGCGGCGCCCCGGCCGGGATTCGCTAGTCCGTCCGAAGCGGCCGCCGCGGAGGGGCCGGATCGATCCCCTTTGGCCCGACTCACCCCCCGGGGAGCGGCGCCACCAACAGGAACCCGTTCAGCATCAGCACCGTGGCCAGCGCCCCCAGGAAGACGCACAGGCCGAGCAGGCGCCGCGAGGTGCTCAGGATGGCGACCGAGCCGAGCACGATGGCGATCTGGTACGCCGATCCGGCCAGGTCGAAGTTGGGCTCCCGCTGGGAGGCGCGGTCGCGCCGCGCCTCGTAGTCGCGGGCGAGCGCCGTCAGCTCCCTCTTCCCTTCGCCCTTGAGCGGGTTGGTGGGGTCGGCGGCGTCCGGCTCGCTCTCGTAGCGGACGGCGGTCGCCCGGTAGCGGTCGATCTTGGCCCTGGCGTCGGCCTGCTGGGCCGGGGGCAGGCTCGGCAGGAACACCTCGAGATCGTCGGCGGCGAGCTGGTAGTCCGTCTGGCGGATGTTCTTGGCCTGGAAGAAGGCCCACGTGCTCGCCGCCTGGATGGTGCTCAGGGTCTGATCCGAGGCGGCGTTGGAGCTGCCGAGGGCGTTGATGGCCAGGAGCATGGCCAGCACGGCGATCACCAGCGCGCTGCGGCGCTGGAAGCGGCGCTCCGCCGCCTCCTGCAGCTCCTCCCGCGCTTCCTCAGCCTGGACGAGCTTGAGCTCGTCGGCGAGCTCGGCCACCCGTTCGGCAACGTCTCGCGAGTCCATCCCCTGGGTCGCTCCTCCGGCCGGCGCTGCGCCGCGCGCCGCCGGCCGCCCGGCGCCCGTGCGGATGCCGGCGAACGGCGCCGTATCCTGGAAAACGGACGGCGTTGCCGACCGTCCGCGGCGCGAGCCGGAGGGGCGCCCGCCGGGCGGCCGCAGCCGCGCTGAGCCCCGGCGTCATCCGGCGGTGGCGCTACGCCGCCGCCGGAACGGGGCGCCCGGCGGCGCCCAGCGGGCGCCGGCTGCGCTCTACGATCCACTCGGCGACGAGCAGGTTCGGCACCCAGCTGATCCAGGCCACCGTGATGTACGCCTCGAGCTGCGGCACGCCGGCGAGCGCCTGCAGGCCGATCAGCCACAGCCGCAGGGTCACGGCGGCGAACGTGAGGGCGTAGTTGCGGATCATCCAGCGCTTGTGACTCTCGATCTGCTTCGCCCGGATGCGGACGTAGGCCGCGCCGGCGGTGAAGAGCCACAGCACGGCCAGCATCCCGAAGCCGATCCGGGCCGGCAGACCGCCGTAGGCCAGGAAGGACATGTACAGCCCGCCCAGACCCCCGACCAGCACCCCCAGCAGGTAGACCCGCCCCGACCAGCGGTGCAGGCGCAGGAAGCGCCGCGTGCGACTCTGCGGCAGGAACTGGAACGGGCCGAGCAGGGCCGCCAGCATGGCCCCCGCCACGTGCGTCGTGATCCCCGCGGTGTGGGCCACGTAGACCGCCCGCTGCTCGGCGAAGTAGACCGCCGGGTTCAGCGTCAGATACGGCGCGGCCACGAACACCACCAGCAAGAGGGCGAGCAGGAGCAGGACCACCCAGGCCGCCGCCCGCAACGGTCGCCGCCAGCCCCCGCCGCTGGCCCGCGTCCCGCCTATCGGGGCGGTCGCCGCCGTCATCGTCTCCGCCGCCTGCCGCCCACGTCGCTCCCGTCCGTTCCGTCCGCCCGGCCGCGCCTCGTCGCCGGCTTGCCGACCCGCCGGCTAGCGGCTACCAGGGATGTACGAGCGCGAGCGCCGGCGCCGCCAGCGGCCGCGCCGCGCCCCCGCTACCGCCGCAGGCGAAGACCGCGTCCAGCGCGCCGTGGAAGCGCGACTCGAACGCGTCGAGCTCGGTCAGCACGTCACCCCAGAGCGCGGCCAGCGTCGCCAGCTCCTGCGTCTCCTCGGGAGTGAGCGCGATTCCCCGCCGGGCCTGCGCCGCCCGCAAGATCCGCTCGGTGACCGACGGGGACGCTGCCATCGTGTCTCGTCCTCCCAACCGCGAGCG
>DATLLM010000313.1:0-5417 GCA_035537855.1 Chloroflexota bacterium
CCCGCAGCGTCAGCCACGGCGCCCGCCCGGCGACGGCCACCGGGGAGTTCGTGGACGAGGCCAGCGGCGAGCAGCACACCTGGGCGGCCGCCGCCGGCAGCTGGCCGGCCCACTGCGCCTGCGGCTACGCCTTCCGCGAGCACGACCACCGCCAGTTCTACTACGAGCGCCTCTACGCCCGGGCGGACACCGGCGAGCGCTTCGTGCTGGCGGAGGCCCCGGTTGGGGCGATGTGGTACGACGACCGCTGGGGCCTGGAGCCGGCCCTGGGCTGGCTCGGCCCGGACGGGCGCTGCCTGGTGGTGAAGACCCCGGGCGGCACCTGCTACCTCGATCGCGAGGTGGACGGGAAGAAGCTGCACGCCCGGGACGGGGCCCCCCCCCGGGTCAGCGCCGTCCGGGCCCTCACCGTCGGCCGCTGGCGGGGCTGGCTGCGCGACGGCGCGCTCGTGGACGAGCAGTAGGCGCCGCCTCGGACGGGACTTCTGCTCCCGGCCGCCCCGGCTCTATTACAGCCAGGAACCGCACCCCCGCACCTCCACCCCCAGCGGACCTATACTGTAGGTGGCTCGATGTGGGACGGCACGGGTCCGCCCTGGGTGCGCCGCCGTAGCCTGGGCTACCTGCTGGCCTTCGGGCTGGTCGCCTTGATCACCGCCGCCATCGGCCTGATCCCCGCCGGCCTGCGCATCGAGCAGCGCTCCCCCCTCTACCTGGTGGCCGTCCTGGCCACCGGCGCCCTCTACGGCCGGCGCCCGGCGATCGCCGCCGCCTTCCTCAGCTTCGCCGCCTACAACTGGTTCTTCGTCGAGCCGGCCCACACCCTGCACGTCGCCAACCCGGACGAGTGGCAGGCCCTGCTGCTCTTCCTGCTCGCCGCCGTCGTCACCGGCCACCTCACCGCCATGCTGCGCGACCGGGTGGAGGTGGCCAACCGGCGGGAGCGGGAGACGGTGCTGCTCTTCGAGGTGGGCAAGGCCCTGGCCGGGGCCGGCTCGACCGAGGCCGGGCTGGTCACCGCCACCGAGCGCCTCCGGGACGGCCTGGGGCTCGACCGCTGCGACGTGCTGCTCGAAGAGGACGGGCGCTTCCGCCCCCTGCACGGGCCGGCCCTCGAGCGCAACGACCACGCCGCCGTGCTCTGGGTGCTGGCCCACGCCACCCCGGCCTGGCGCGCCGAGGCGCCGCCCGGACGCCAGCCCGCGGGCGACCGCATCCTCCTCGAGCCCAGCGCCCGGCGCGGCGCCGGCGTCGCCTTCCTGCCCCTGATCGTGGACGGCAAGGTGGTCGGCGTCCTCTACGCCGCCCGCAGCCGCCGCGCCACCCCGGCGGCGCACCGCGACGAGGCCCGCCTGCTGGCTTCGGCCTGCGACCAGCTCGCCCTGGCCGTCGAGCGCGGCCGGCTGCAACGGGAGAGCGTCCAGGCGGAGGTGCTGCGCCGCACCGACGCCCTGCGCTCCGCCCTGCTCTCCTCCGTCTCCCACGACCTGCGCTCCCCCCTGGCCACGATCAAAGCGGCCGCCGGCAGCCTGCTCCAGCAGGACGTCTCCTGGGACGACGCCAGCCGCCGGGCGTTCGCCGCCCAGATCGAGCGCGAGACGGACCGCCTCAACCGCCTCGTCGGCAACCTCCTCGACCTCTCCCGCATCGAGGCCGGGGCGCTCGTCCTCGACCGCCAGTGGTACCCCCTCTGGGAGCTGGTGGAGGACACCCTCGCCCGCCTCGCCCCCCTCCTCGGCGGGCACCGGGTGGAGACGGACGTGCCGGAGACGCTGCCCCCGGTCTTCCTGGACTACCTGCTCATCCAGCAGGTGCTCGTCAATCTGGTGGAGAACGCCGCCAAGTACGCCCCACCCGGCACCCGAATCCGCGTCTCGGCCGTGGCCGACCCCCAGGCGGAGCACGTCCGGGTGCGCGTCGAGGACGAGGGGCCCGGCCTCCCGCCCGGCGAGCGCGAGCGCATCTTCGAGCGCTTCTACCGCATCGTGCGCCCGCCCGAGCCGTCTCCCGGCGCCCGAGCGGCGCCGCCCGGCGAGCGCGAGCCGGACGGGGCGACCGCTCCCCGCAACCGGGGCACCGGCTTCGGCCTCGCCGTCTGCGCCGGCTTCGTCGCCGCCCACGGCGGGCGCATCTGGGTCGAGGCCGCCCACGGCGAGCGGGCAAGGGCAGGGGCAGGCGCGGGGGCCGAGCCGGGGACCGCAGCGGCCGTGGCGCCCGGCGCCGCCTTCGTCTTCGAGCTGCCCATCGGGACGCCGCCCGAGCCGCCCCCCGCCGGCGCCCGGCCGGCCGAGGTCTACCGCCGCCCGCGCACCCGGCGCGTCCCGGTGAAGGGGGCCTGAGGTGCCGCCCCGTGGCGCCCGCATCCTGGTCATCGACGACGAGCCGGAGATCGTGGACGCCGTGCGCCGCAACCTGGCCGGCCACGGCTACGACGTCTCCGCCGCCCCAACCGGCGCGGCCGCCCTGGTGGCCCTCGCCCAGCGCCCGGTGGACGTGGTGCTGCTCGACCTCGGCCTGCCGGACATGGACGGGCTGGACGTCTTGCGCCGCGTCCGGGCCCACGGGGCCACCCCCGTGATCGTCCTCTCCGCCCGTCAGGGGGAGGCGGACAAGGTCGAGGCCCTCACCCTGGGGGCGGACGACTATCTGGCCAAGCCGTTCGGCATGGACGAGCTGGCGGCGCGCATCCGGGTCGCCCTGCGGCACGCCGCCCGCCCCGCCGCCGGCGCCGACGCCGTCTTCCGCGCCGGCGACCTGGCCGTGGACTTCGAGCGCCGGGTGGTCACCCGCGGCGGCGAGGAGGTGCGCCTGACTCCCACCGAGTACGACCTGCTCAAGGCCCTGGTCGCCCACCCGGACAAGGTGCTCACCCACCGCATGCTGCTCAACCTGGTGTGGGGCGGCGAGGAGGGCACGGACGCCCACTACCTGCACGTCTACGTCGGCCAGCTGCGCCGCAAGATCGAGGCCCAGCCCAGCCGCCCCCGCCACCTGCTCACCGAGCCGGGCGTCGGCTACCGCTTCCGCACCGGCTGAGCCCTTCAAGGCCCGACCGGCCGGCGGCCCGAGTCACCCGAACTCTGAGCGGATCTTGAGCCGCCACGAGCGAATCCCGGACGCCAGTCCGGTACCGTCTTCAAGAGACCATGCCGCCAGAGATATACCGTCTACCCAGACGCCGCCCGGGCGCGGCGTCCGGCACCACCCCGCCCGCCCCGTCCGGCGGCGCCGTCCTGCCCGAGGGCGACGCCGAGGACACCCCGGCGCCCCGCGCTCCGGCCGGGATCTCCGTCGGCGTCGAAGGGGAGCACACCGTCCTCGCCGGCGCTCGGGCCGGCGACCGCTCCGTGCGCATCATCCGCCCGCGCCTGTCCGGGGTGCACGTCGCCGCGCCCGGCTACATCACCGTCGAGAACGAGTCCCAGCCCGCCGGCGGGCTGGGACTCGCCCTGCGCCGGGCGAAGCGCACCCTCATCGGGCGCCCCATCCGCAGCGAGAACGAGCACCACGAGCGCCTCTCCAAGGTGATGGGGCTGGCCGCGTTCGGCACGGACAACATCTCCTCGTCGGCCTACGCCACCGAGGAGCTGATGCGCGTGCTGATGATGGCCGGCACGGCCGCGCTCTTCCTGACCATGCCCCTCACCGTGGCCGTGGTCATCCTGCTGGCGGTGGTGGTCACCTCCTACCAGCAGACCATCAAGGCCTACCCCAAGGGGGGCGGCAGCTACATCGTCAGCAGCGACAACCTGGGGGTCATCCCCGGCCTGGTGGCCGGCTCCTCCATCCTGGTGGACTACGTCCTCACCGTCTCCGTCTCGGTCAGCGCCGGCGTCGCCGCCCTGACCTCGATCTTCCCCGCCATCTACGCCGAGCGCGTCCTGATCGCCGTCATCGCCGTCGCCGTCATCGCCTGGGCCAACCTGCGCGGCGTGCGCGAGTCCGGGATGCTGTTCGTCGTCCCGGTGTACGCCTACGTGCTGTGCATGCTGGTCGTGATCGCCTACGGCCTGTTCCGCTTCGTGGCCGGCCCCACCCCGGTCTACATCCCGCCCCCGGACGAGGGGGCCGGCCTGGCCCACGCCGCCGAGGGGGTGCACGCCCTCGGCCTGCTGCTCGTGCTGCGCGCCTTCGCCTCCGGTTCCGTCGGCCTCACCGGCACCGAGGCCATCGCCGACGGGGTGGCCGCGTTCAAGGCCCCGGAGAGCCGCAACGCCCGCATCACCCTGGTCACCATGGCCACCTGCTTCGCCACCCTCTTCCTCGGCATCTCCTTCCTGGCCAGCTGGCTGCACATCGTCCCCGACCCGAGCGAGGTGGAGACGGTCAACAGCCAGCTCGTGCGCACCCTCTTCGGCAACGGCGCCTTCCACTTCATCGTCCAGGTGGTGACGGCGGTGCTCCTCGTCCTGGCGGCGAACACCGCTTTCGCCGACTTCCCCCGCCTGGCCTCCTTCATGGCCCGGGACAAGTTCCTCCCCAGCTACTTCGGCTTCCGCGGCGACCGCCTGGCCTTCAACAACGGCATCTTCGTCCTCGCCCTGGTCGCCGCCATCTTGATCGTCATCTTCCAGGGCAGCGTGACCAACCTGATCCCCCTCTACACCGTCGGCGTGTTCATCGCCTTCACCCTCTCCCAGGCCGGCCTCGTCGTCCGCTGGTGGCGCCAGCGCGGCCCCGGCTGGCGCCTGCGCCTGGCGGTCAACGCCGCCGGCGCCACCACCACCGCCGTCGTCGCCATCGTCGTCGGCGTCACCAAGTTCGCCCTCGGCGCCTGGGTGGTGCTCGTGCTCATCCCCCTCCTGGTCGTCCTCCTGCTCGGCATCCGGCGCCACTACCGGCAGGTGGCCGACGAGCTGGTCATCACCGGGGACGAGGCCCAGACCATCCCCGAGCTGGACGCCGCCCGGCTGCACAACACCGTGCTGATCCCGGTCGGGGACGTCAACCGGGCCATCCTGCGCGCCGTCGCCTACGCCCGCTCCCTCACCGGCCAGGTGGAGCCGGCCCCCGGCGCCCGCTCCAAGATCATCGGCGTGCACGTCACCGACGACCGCGAGGCCGGCGAGCGCCTCAAGGAGCGCTGGGCCCGCTCCGGCATCGGCATCCCCCTGGTGGTGCTGCAGTCCCCCTACCGCTCCCTGCTCGGCCCGCTCGTGACCTACATCGACGCCCTCACCCGGCAGCGCCCGGACGGGACGGCGATCGTCACCGTCCTCCTCCCCGAGTTCCTCCCCGCCCACTGGTGGGAGCACCTGCTCCACATGCAGACCGCCCTACGCCTCAAGGGCTCGCTCCTCTTCCGACCCGGCACCGTGGTCACCAGCGTGCCCTATCACCTCAACGGGCGCGCCGGACACCCCAAGGCCCACGACAAGGCGCTCGCCGCCCCGGACGGCGTCGCCGCCCACCCGGCC
>DATLLM010000314.1:0-4263 GCA_035537855.1 Chloroflexota bacterium
CGCCTGCCGGCGCCGGGGGACAACGGCGTCTACGACGCCCGCCTCAAGGCCTGGGGCACGTCCTTCCGCAAGCGCGCCCCGGACGGCGCCGGGCCCGGGTAGGGTGGCGGGGGACCCGTCCGCGGCCGGCGCCGGCGGCGCGCCCGGCGGCGGCCCGCCGGGAGGCGGCGGCGACCGCTGCCGGGGGGTGACGGCGGCGGAGCTGGCCGCCCGGGACGCCTGGGTGGCCCGCCACCTGCTGGCGGACGGGGCGCCCCCGTTCGCCTTCCGCTGCGGCGGGCGCCCTTCCGGGGACGTCCTCGCCGCCTGGCGGGTGACGCGGGAGACGGTCGACCTGCCGGACGGCCCGGGCGAGGCGCCCCGCGGCGGGCGGACGCGGCACACCGCCGCCTACGCCGACCCGCGGTCCGGGCTGGTGGCGCGCTGCGAAGCGGTCGCCTACGGCGCCTTCCCCACGGTGGAGTGGACGCTGACCCTGCGCAACGAGGGCCCGGACGACTCCCCCCTGATCGAGGAGGTGCTGGGGCTCGACCTGGCGCTCGCGCCGCCGGCGGCGGCGGCGGCGGCGGCCGACCCCGGGGCCGTCGGCGTGCCCGCCCCGGGGGTGCTCCTGCACCACGCCACCGGCAGCCCGGCCCGGGCGGACGACTACCGGCCCCTGGAGACGGTGCTGCGCGGCGCCGCCGAGGTGCGCCTCGCGGCGCGGGGGGGGCGCCCGAGCGACACCGACCTGCCCTACACCAATCTCGAGTGGCCCGGCGGGGGCGTGCTGGTGGTCGTCGGCTGGCCGGGGCAGTGGGCGGCGACCTTCGCCCGCCAGGCCGACGGCGGCGTGCGCGTCCGCGCCGGCCAGGAGGGAACGCGCCTCGTGCTGCGCCCGGGGGAGGGGATTCGGGCCCCCTTGATGGTGCTCCAGTTCTACCGGACGGCGCCCGCGACCGGGTCGGGGGCCACCGCCGGCGGGGGGGCGCCGCGGGACTGGATCACGGCCCAGAACGTCTGGCGGCGGTGGATGCTGGCCTTCAACGTCCCCCGCCCGGGCCCGGGCGGGCCGGCGCCGCCCCCGTTCCTGACGGCGAGCAGCTCGAGCCAGTTCCACGAGATGGAGGGCGCGACCGAGGAGAACCAGCGCCGCTTCGTCGACGCCTACCTGGACAACGGAGTCGGCCTGGACTACTGGTGGATGGACGCCGGCTGGTACGTCAGCGCGAGCGGGCGCTGGCCGGAGACGGGCACCTGGGAGGTAGACCGCCGGCGCTTCCCCGACGGGCTGCGGGCGGTGGCCGACCACGCCCACGCCCGGGGGGTCAAGACCCTCGTCTGGTTCGAGCCGGAGCGGGTCACCGCCGGGTCGTGGCTCGAGCGCACCCACCCGGAGTGGCTCCTGCCCGCCCCGGGCGCGCGCTCCCTGCTGCTCGATCTGGGGCACCCGGCGGCCCGGGCCTGGGCGATCGAGCACTTCGGCCGCCTGATCGCCGAGCAGGGGGTCGACCTCTACCGCCAGGACTTCAACCTGCCCCCGCTCGCCCACTGGCGCGCCGCCGACGCGGCGGCGACCGCCACGGACGGGATCGAGCGCCAGGGCCTCGCCGAGAACCGCCACGTCACCGGCTACCTGGCCTTCTGGGACGCCCTCCGCCGGCGGCACCCCCACCTGCTGATCGATGCCTGCGCCTCCGGCGGCCGCCGCAACGATCTGGAGACGCTGCGCCGCGCCATCCCGCTGCACGTCACCGACCACGACTACACCGACGTCGACGCGCGGCCGGCCCTGGCCTACGGCCTCGCCCACTGGATCCCCGTCTTCGGCACGATGGTCTGCCGGCGGGACGCCGTGGACGCCTACGCCGTGCGCAGCGCCGTCGGCAGCCGGCTGGGACTCGGCTTCGACGTCCGCCACCCCGACCTGGACTGGGCGGCGCTGCGCCGCCTGGTTGAGGAGTGGCGGGCGACCGCACCCTGCCTCAACGGGGACTTCTACCCCCTGACGGCGCACAGCACGGACGGCCGGGACTGGATCGCCTTCCAGCACGACCGCCCGGAGGAGGGGGACGGCGTGGTGCACGTCTTCCGCCGCCGGGCGAGCCCCTTCGTCGCCGCCCGCTTCCCCCTGCGCGGGCTCGATCCGGACGCCCGCTACCGGGTGAGCGGGACGGCGCCTCCCGGCGGGGAAGCGGCGCCGTCCCTCCCGGGCCGAGACCTGCTGGAGGCGGGACTGCCGGTCACCCTGACCGAGCGACCGGCGGCGCTGATTCTGCGCTACCGCCGCGTCTGAGCCGGTACACGACGATCTCGTGCGCTGGGGCCTCGGGGAGCGTGAGGGTGATCCCGGCGGCGAGGTCGCGCCCCGAGACGGAGCGGGTGGCGCCGCCGGAAGGCGGCGATGAGGCCGGCGGCGTGCTCGGGGGCGTCGTACTGGGCGGCGATCCACTCCGCCTCCGAGTTGGTGTGCGGCAGCAGGGGGTAGAAGTCCGCCGTGACCAGCCGGCGCAGGTCGCGGAACGCGCCGAGCCAGCGCTTCGCCAGGTCGACGTCCAGCGCCCCGCCGTCGTTGAACACCCGCCAGCCGTACATGATCCCGCCGCCGATCGCGCTCCAGAAGGCGTAGCGCCGGGCGGTGGTGTCCTCGACGGCGGCGGCGGGGTCGCCCATGACGCAGTTCAGGTAGTTGCCGGGGAGCCAGTGGCTCGCCCCGTGGACGGTGCTCTGCATCCCCGCCGGGTCGCCGACCATCCAGTCGGTGAAGAAGTAGGAGTGGTGGTAGCGCAGGGCCTCGAAGTCCATGCGCCGCCCGCCGGAGGAGCAGCCTTCGACGTACAGGCCGGGGTGGCGGGCCATCAGATCGGCCCAGAACCGGTAGAGCCCCTCGATGTGGCGGATCTCGGAGATGCCCTGGCGGTCGGGGGCGTCCGCGGCGCGCCACACGGGGAGGTAGTTGGCGTTGGCGTCGTGGCGGTACCACTCGATGCCGATCTCGTCGATCAAGCGCGAGACGGTGTCCGTGACCCAGGCGCGGGCGGCGGGGTTGCCCATGTCGAAGACGTAGCTGTCGCCGCGGGCGGGGAGGCGCTCGGGGAAGAGCCAGTCGCGGTGCCGGGTGTGGACCTCGGTCCCGGCGTAGACCCGCTCCGGCTCGAACCACAGGCCGAACCCCTTGCCGGCCCGGTGGGCGATCTCCGCCAGGGGCCTCAGCCCGTCCGGGAAGATGTCCCGGCGCACGGCGTAGTTGCCGACGCCCTGGGACCAGACGGGGGCCTGGTACCAGCCGGCGTCCAGCAGGACGTAGTCCACGGGGAGCTGCGCCCCGACGGCGGCGAGCCCCTCGTGGGTGAAGCCGGCGGCGAGGGTCGCCCCGGCGGGGTCGGCGATGCCCAGGCTGCACCACATCGCCGGCAGGGGCGGGCGCGCCCGCTCCTCCCCGGCGACCGCCTCCCTGGGGGCGACGTGGCGGTGCAGGAAGCGGCGCAGGGCGTTCTGCCCGCGGCGGCGGTCGCCCTCCCAGGGGATGAGCAGGATGCGGGGGCTGCGGATCGATTCCCCCGGGCGCAGCGCCAGGTGCACCCCCTCCATCCCCGCTTCGAGGCGCAGGCGGTCGAGGCTGCGGAAGGCGGAGACCTGCCCGTTCGGGCCGCGGAGGTCGGGCTCGACGTCCGGGGGCGGGGCGGAGCGCTCCCGCTCGATCAGGGCCTCCCACTGCCCGCTCCAGCCGACGCCGACGACGAGGCCGTCGGCGCCGCCGGCATTGGTTTCGACGGCGAAGTAGGGCAAGACGCCGTTGCTGCTGCGCCCCCCGATGGAGGCGAGGCGGAAGGGGCCGGGGGGCTCGCTGCGCAGGCAGTGCACCCGGGGGGCGAAGGCGTCCGGGGTGGCGTGCCCTCCCGTGGCGTAGTAGACGGCGAGGTCGTAGGGGTCGGTCGCCGCCCGGAGGTGCAGGGCCCGCACCCGCTCCAGGATGGGGCTGTCTCGGGGGCCCTCGTTGCGGAAGGTGAGCAGCCAGGTCACCGCCGGGGTGTCCGGGTAGAGGGTCGCCTCCCAGGTGACGACCAGCCCGGTCTGGGGGTCGCGCAGGGAGACGGAGCCCGTCGCCGGGGCCCCGGCGACGGCGCCCTCGGGCGGCGCCGGGAGCGACGCCGTGCGCTCCCAGGAGGGGAGCAGGTCGGCGGCGGGGCGCCCGCCGTAGACGAAAGCGAAGGGCAGGGCGGCGCCGAGCCAGCCGGCGCGGTCGGGGGCGCCGGCCGGGCCGGGAGCCTCCGGGCCGGCGCC
>DATLLM010000315.1:0-2261 GCA_035537855.1 Chloroflexota bacterium
CTCGAACAGCGTCCCCCGGGCGGCGAGGGCGTCCAGGTGGGGCGTGCGCACCAGGGGATGGCCGCCGAAGCCGCTGAACTGCGGGGCGTGCTCGTCGGCCATGATCACCAGCAGATTCGGGGGGCGGGAGCGGCCTCCCGCCCCGGCCGGGGCCGGGGCGTCCGTATCGCCGGCGGCCATCAGCGGAGGTGCCAGTCCGGCTCGGCCAGGGCCTCCATCACCACCCGGCCCTCCGCCTGCGCCGGCGTCGGCACGCCGGTGAGGTAGGCCAGGGTAGGGGCGACGTCCACCTGGCGCACCTGGCGGGGGAGGTGCTCGCCGCGCCTGACGCCGGCGCCGGCCAGGACGAAGGTGGTGTGCTGAGCGCCCCAGCCCCAGCGGGCGCTCGGCAGCTGGGGGCCGTGGGCGCCGTCGAACTCGGGCAGGGTGGCGTAGACGACGTCCCCCACCAGGTCGCCCCACATGTTGACCGCCTCGGCGTCCTCGCGGCGCAGGGCGAAGACGAAGGGGCAGTACCCGGCGCGCGGATCGCGGTAGGCCATCAGGGCGTCGATGATCTCGCGGCGGGTGCGCTCGTACGCCTCGCCCGGCTCGACCGTCCCGTCCGGCTCGCGCCCTTTCAGGTTGACGAAGATGTTGACGATGCCCTGGCCGGCGGCTCTGGTCTTCGACCAGTCGATGCCGCTCGGGCCGGAGGCCCCCTCGCCGCCCCCGCCGCGTCTGGCCCCGTCCTGGTAGACGAGCAGCCCCGCCGCGGCGAGCACGGCGTTGACGTTGGCCAGGGGGTAGGTGGTGGGCGTGCCCCCGTGGTCGGAGACGATGCAGAAGACGGTCTGCTCGTCCAGCAGCCCGTCCATCAGGCGCCCGATCCAGCGGTCGCAGGCGGCGTAGGTGCGCACCATGCCGCCGTACATGCGCGCCACCACCTCCGGCGGGGCGCCGGAGACGGCGTCCGACTGGGCGATGAAGAAGTGGTTGGCGTAGTCCGTGGCGTGGGTCTGGGTGAACAGCCCGCCCCAGTCCGGGCGGGTGCGGGCCAGGTGCAGGGTGACGTCCGCCTGGCGTTGCAGCTGGGCTTCGAGGCACTCGAAGTAGGTGTCGTCGTCGATCACGCCGAGGGCGTCGCGCCCCGGGTTCTGGCGGAAGGGGCCGACGGCGGCGAGCAGCTCCGGCCCGACCGAATCGGGGAAGGTGTAGCCGGAGACGGGCCAGATCTGGGGGAAGAACAGCTCGAACGAGGTGGCGTCCGGGGCGAGGCCCACCAGCTTGCACTGCACGTGGCCGTCCACCCGCTCCCCGGCGATCGTGAACGACTCCGGAACGTGGTCGCTCCACTGGCCGGCGGCCAGGTCGGCGGCGAAGACCCGGTCCTCGCCGTCCCGGGAGCGCAGCACGCGCACCCGGTCGTAGCCGGCGTCGGTGGTGGCGTAGGCCAGGGCGTAGTAGGTCAGCGGCTCGGCCGGGCCCCGGCGGCCCATCGCCGGGTGCGAGCGCTTGGTCGGCTGGATGAGCAGGGTCGCCGCCAGGGGCTCCCTGGCCGATTCGGGGAGGTGCGTCCAGCCGCTGCTCCCGTTCCCGTTCGTCCCCTCCATGACCACCGGGTCGTAGCGCCGGCGCTCGCGCAGGGTGGAGGGGTCGACGGCGGCGGAGTCGCCCGAGGCCGCCTCCTGCTCCTGGCGCCCGACGGTGAAGAGGTGGTAGCCGGCGATCTGGGCGTGGTTGGAGATCCCGGGGCCGGTGCCCTCCACCTGGACGCCCCCGGTGGCCCCGCTGAGGGTGGGCGGCCAGGACATCTCGTACTTCACCAGCAGGGGCGTCTTGCCCGCCCGCTCCAGCGTGTTCCAGAGGTACTCGGCGCTGGACAGGCGGGTGTTGATGCCCCAGGCGTTGTCGTCGATGCGCTTGCCCGGCTGGTAGATGTTGAAGTCCATCACCTTGTGGGTGGACGGCCAGGCCCCCGTCACCAGGGTCGTCCAGCCCGGCGGCGTCAGGGTGGGGAGGACGCCCCACATCTCCCGGTAGACCCCCATCTCCAGGAGCCGCCGCACGTTGGGGCAGTGCCCTTCGGCCACCATGTGGCGCAGCTGCTCCATGCCCACCCCGTCCATGCCGACCAACACGAATCGCTTCGCCGGCGCCGTGCCCATCCCTGCTACCCTCCTCGCTCCGCTGGGCGGCGAATATAGCACGGCCCGCTTCCCCGGTTTCGAGGCCCCGCCGGCCGAGCGGACGCGGGGCGAGCGGCGTCGAGCCGGCCGGCG
>DATLLM010000316.1:0-3097 GCA_035537855.1 Chloroflexota bacterium
TGCTGATCGAGCAGCGCTGACGCCAGGGCACGGGCGTCGTCGTCCGACGCGCAGGTGGTCAGCACCACGCAGTAGTCGGTCGCCGGTCGCGCCTCTGCCGGCGGTGCGGCTGCACTGGGAGCGGTGGACATGGCTACCTCCTGCGAGTCGGGTTACGCGGGCGCGGGCTCCGGGCGCTCGGCGTCGCGCCGGAGCGGCGCGCTCCAGTAGGGCATGGCGGGGAAGGCCGCGACGTGCTCACGGAGGAGCGCGGGCAGTTGCTCGGCGTCCCGGCCGATGGCGACCAGGCCGTGGGCCCAGTCGGAGTCGTAGTTGCACCCGACCCAGTGCCCGAGCATGAAGCTCCCGGAGCGGTGGATCACCAGGTAGAGGGTGCCCTTCGACCGATTGAGCGGGTCGAGCGACACGTAGGTGCCCATGATGAACTGGTTGTCGTGCAGGTGGCACCGCGCCCGCCACAGGTAGCCCCCCTTCGGGTTCTCCCGGCTCGGGGCGGCGTTGGTGATCTGGAGCGTGTCCCGGTGCCACCGGAACGTCAGCTCCTCGCTGTTGATGTTCTCCTGGGCCTCTACGGTGGTAAGCCACAGGGCGTGCCAGGTGCCTTCCAGCCGGGGGTTGATCCCGGACGATCTGCGGAACATGGCGTCGAGCTCATCCTCAGCGCCGTCGGGCGCACTGGGGGCAGGCAGCAGACCGTTTGGGGTCCGCCGCGCCCGGGCGTCGTCATACAGCTGTCGGAGCTCGTCCTCGGACGACGGGTACCACTCGACGAGGGCGGCGAGGACGTTGGGGCCGGGGAGCTCGCCGCGCTCGATGTTGGCCAGGTAGGAGCGGGCGACGCCGAGGCGCCGGGCCAGTTCCTTCTGGGGAAGGTCGGAGCCGGACCGGAGGCGGGCGACAAGGGCGCCGAAAGCATGACCCGATACTGGCGCGTCGCTTGTCATGTTGGCAAGCCGTCCGATGTTTGTTGGTGCTTGGTCGGTGTTGGCTCCGCCGGCGACCCGAGTCGCCCAGCACTATCGTCAGTGTAGCGACGGCCTGGCCGCTAATGAGGCACTGAGGCCCCACAGGGAACGGGTCCGGCAGCGATCAATCGGGCCGCTGCTGTCTGATCCCGTTAAATCGGCCCGACATTCCGGCCCCGGCCGGCACGATCCAGGCCGTTTCCAGATCGGGAGCGGTTGTGATTTGGTGCGAGCCTGGTGCAGAACCCCCCGATCTGACCCGGAACGCCCACTCAGGCACCGGCTCACGCGGTAGCCGAGCGCCTGCTCCAGGTTGGGGCCGTACCCGCTGTCGGTTCCTGCCCCGCCTGGACGGACTTTTGCACCAAGCTCGTGCGTAAGCACACGCCTTCGGATGGCTTAAGCATCGCACGGGTCTCCTCCGAGCCCGTGTTGGTGTTCCCGGAGCGCGTCCTCGGCTGACCGCTGTCCCGCCGCACCGGTGACCGCTCCGGGGCCGCGCCCCGTTGTGACCGGCAGCCAGCGGTTCGCTCTTGGGCCGCGGGGGTGCAGGAGGCGCAGCGGCTGCTCTGCTGCTATGCCCTTTAGGCTTTCCCGGGGGCGTCCCGGCGTGCCCCGCCGCCGCGCCGCCGGAGCCGCCCGGGAGGAGGGAAGCCAGCGACGATGCCAGTCACACCGGTGGGATCCGGGCGGGCCGCGGGGGCGCCGCCGATCGAGCGGCTGGTGCGCCCCTTCCGGGAATTCGTGCACCTGGAGGCGGCGGGCGGGGTGGTGCTGCTCGCGGCCGCCGCCCTGGCGCTGGTCTGGGCCAACTCCCCCTGGGCGTGGGCCTACGCCGCGCTCTGGCACACCCCGGTCACCGTCGGCGCCGGCGGGGCCGTCCTCACCCAGGACCTGCACCACTGGATCAACGACGGGCTGATGGTGCTCTTCTTCTTCGTCGTCGGCCTGGAGATCAAGCGCGAGGTGCTGGTCGGCGAGCTGGCCTCTCCCCGCCGCGCCGCGCTGCCGGCGGCGGCCGCCCTGGGGGGGATGCTTCTGCCGGCGCTGCTCTTCAGCCTGCTCAACGCCGGCGGCCCGGGCGCCGCCGGGTGGGGCGTCCCGATGGCGACGGACATCGCCTTCGCCCTGGGCATCCTGGCCTTGCTCGGCCGGCGCGTCCCGCTGGCCCTGAAGGTGTTCCTGACCGCCCTGGCGGTGCTCGACGACCTCGGCGCCGTGCTGGTGATCGCCCTCTTCTACACCCCCGACGTCGTCTGGCCAGCCCTCGCCGCCGCGGGCCTCGTGCTCGCCCTGCTCGTCGCCGCAAACCGCCTCGGCGTGCGCACCCCCCTGGTCTACGGCGGGCTGGGGGTCGGCCTGTGGCTGGCCGTCCTGGCCTCCGGCGTCCACGCCACCGTCGCCGGGGTGCTGCTGGCCATGACCATCCCCGCCAGCACCCGGATCGACCCCGCGGGCTTCCTCGCCCGCGGCCGCGCCTACCTCGCTGACTTCGCGAGCGCCGGCCAGGACGACGGCGCCGGGGTGGACGGGCGGGCGGGGCCGCGCCCCGGCTTCATCACCGAGGGACAACAGACGGCGGTGCAGGCGCTGGAGGCGGCCTGCGAGCACGTGCAGACTCCCCTGCACCGTCTAGAGCACGCCCTGCACCCGTGGGTCGCCTTCGCCGTCATGCCGCTGTTCGCCCTGGCCAACGCCGGCGTGGCCCTCCCCCGCGACCCGCTGGCCACGGTCGCCGACCCGGTCACCCTCGGCGTCCTCGCCGGGCTCGTCGTGGGCAAGCCGCTGGGGATCACCGCCGCCGCCCTGCTGGCGACGCGGACCGGCCTCGCCGTGCTGCCGGACGGGGTCACCTGGCGGCAGGTCACCGGCGCCGCCGTCCTGGGGGGCATCGGCTTCACCATGTCCCTGTTCATCGCCGCCCTGGCCTTCGCCGACGCGGCCCTCCTCGACGCCGCCAAGCTGGGCATCCTCGGGGCGTCGCTCGTGGCCGGGCTCGGCGGGTGGCTGCTCCTGCGGACGGCCCCGGCCCCGGCGGCGCCGCCGGGCCCGTTCAGGGCTCCGGGGGCTGCAGGGAGTCCGAGCTGAGCAGGCCGGCGGGGACGAGGAGCGCTCCCGTGCGCGGATCGAGC
>DATLLM010000317.1:0-8042 GCA_035537855.1 Chloroflexota bacterium
CGCACAGCGGCGGCGCTACCCAACCTGCCCGGCGCCCTCTACGCGACCGGAGACGCCATCTGGGTAAGACTGCGCAGCGGAGCGAGCGAAGCGAAGCGAGGTGAGGTGAGACGAGGTGAGGTGAGACGAGGTGAGGTGAGACGAGGTGAGGTGAGAAAGTGAGGGATGCATTTGCGCGGGCGTGGCTATCCTGAGTGGCGACGAGCGACCTCGGGCCGTTGCCCGAGGAGCACGCTCTTGCGCGGGTGGGGTCAGTTGGCGGGCAGTCGCCCCGCCGCGCACGGCATCGTTCTCGACGGCGGCGGGTGCCGGGCCAGCGGGATCGGACACGGCGGCGAGCCGGGACCGGGCCGGGTGAGGGTGACGTGCTTGGGCCGGGGAGGTAGGCTCCGGCCGAGGGCCAGCGCCAGAGATCGGCCGGTGGCGCTGCTTCTGCCGTCGATCTCCGCGGCGGCCCTGGCTCTTCGCTCGCCGGAGTCGGTTCCGGTGCCGTGCGCGGCGGACAGACTGCCGGCCAGCCAGCCCTGCCCGCGCATAATCGTGCTCCTCGGGCGACGGCCCCATGATGGCGGTCGCCACCCAGAACAGCCCTGCCCGCGCATTGTCGTGCTCCTCGGGCGGTGGCCCCATGATGGCGGTCGCCGCTCAGGGCGGCCCTGCCCGCGCAAGAGCGTGCTCCTCGGGTCATGGCCCCACGTCAACGGTCGCCACTCAGGATGGTCTCGCCCGCTTCGGCTCCTGGTGTCTTCGGTGAGCAACGCTCTGGTATCCTTGGCGTGAAGGCTGGAGCAGCGGCTTCGCCCCCGTGCTCCCGGTCGACGGTCCGGCTCGCGCCGGTCGGAGGCCGGTCCGGCCACCGGAACCACCGCTTCGTCGACGGCAGCGTGAGCCGGTAGCAGCAGGTCAACGGCTGCCGGGACTTTCGTCCGGGTGATGCAGCAGCAGCGAACCGGTTCGTTCGTGCGGGACGCATGGAACTGGGCTCCGTCCGCGAGGAGATCGGACGGGACACCTCCCCCACGCCACGGTGTCGACACCACGGCGTGACGGGCGCGCCCTGAGGTCCAGTCCCTGAACCGGTAGCTCGTCCGGACCGGCGACGGCGGTGGGGGTGATGGCTGCACGACGGCGAGGTGGCGGTCGCCGTCCGGCCGGGGGCCGGGCCAGCCGGAGTGGCTGGACTGGCCGAAGCGGCTGCTGGTCGATCGACTCCGCGGCGCCGGAGGGGTTGGGCGCCGGAGCATGCGGTTCCGCCATCCGGCGGGGCGGCGCCGTTCCCGTTCGAGGGGGCGGTTCGCCGGCGTACGGGCAGGGCGGCGGGGCGAAAACGCAAACGGAATGGAAGGGAAGCAGGAGACAGAATGAAGCAGCTCTTCTACGCCTACTCGGCGGCAGACGCTCGGCAGCGTGACCGCCTGGAGCAGCAGTTGCAGGCGCTCAAGCAGCGCGGTGTGCTCAGCGGCTGGCACTCGCGCGTCGTCGGGGCCGGTGCCGACGGGCGAGACGGAGTGAGCGCGCACGCCTCCCAGGCGGACATCTTCCTCTTGCTCGTCAGCTCGGACCTGCTGACGGATAGCTACTTCCACGGCCCCGAGGTGCGTCTGGCGCTCGAGCGTCACCGCCGCGGGGAGGCGAAGGTGATCCCGGTGCTCGTCCGGCCGTGCAGCTGGAATCACACCACCATCGGCAGCCTGGCGCCCCTGCCCACGAACGGGAAGCCGGTCACCCGCTGGTCGAACGCCGACGAGGCCTTCCGCTCCATCGCGGCCGGGATCGCCGCTGCGGCGACGCCACCGGCTCCGGCGGTCAGCGCGCCGGTTGAGGCCCCGGCTGAGGTCCTCGCCGAAGGCGCCGCTCCGACAGCGGCGGCGGCGGCGCCCGCAGCAGCGCGGGCGACGGCCAGCGCCGCATCGGGCGCAGGGGCGGCGACCGCCGTCGCGGAGCCCCCGGCGGCGGCGACGGCAGCGGCGGCGCCCGCGGCCGAGCCGGTGCCGGCGGAGATCATGCTCCAGCCGCACGAGCTGGGCCCGGGCTTCACCTCGCTCGATCCGTCGGGCAGCCGGCCGGATGCCGGCAGCTCCAAGGTGATCAGCGTCGCCGGGGTCACCGGCGGCGAGGGCGGCCCCTCCTTCCAGGTGGCGCAGCTCGTCTTCCGGGCCAAGACCACCGGCGACGCCGCCGTGCGGCTGGAGGCCGGGGTGCAGGCGGAGGTCACCCGCGGCGGGCAGACCGAGCCGGTGGCGGAGGCCTGGGACCCTCAGGCCACCGTGCGCCGGGTGCGCCTGGTCGGGCGCAAGGAGCCGGGGGCGATGGTCCTGGCGGCGAAGGACCGCTTCCTGGTCGCCGCGAAGGTCAGCGGGGGCAAGAGCGGGGCCGACGCGGACAGCGCGACCGATCCGGCCGGCCTCGCCGGGAGCGTGGTGCGTCGTATGCTGGCCCGCATCCCGGCCGGCGTCACGACCCCTTCGACGCCGGCCCCGACGCCGGCCCGGGCGCCGGTGCCCGAAGGCGCCGCTCGCTAGTCACTCCGTAGTCACTCCGTAGTCACTCCGGCGTCGCCGGGGGCGCAGGCGGGGGGCGCCGGGACCGATCCCGGCGCCCCCCGCTCGCCGCCTGCCGTCTGCCGCTCGCCGCGCGCTGGCTACCGCCGGGCGACCGGGGCGCGCCGGCGCCGGCGCGAGCGACTAGCGTCCGTCCGGCGGCTTCATCGCCAGGTAGCGGGCCCGCTCCTCCCGGTCGAAGTGCTCCGTGGCGTAGCGAAGGGTGGTGCGGGGCATCGTCGCCGCGTTCGCTTCGAGGAAGGCCACCAGCCGGGGCCGGTCGCGCTTGCCCGCCTCGCGCAGCCAGCCGCCGGTCGCTTTCTGGATCAGGTCCTGCTCGTCGCGGAGCAGAATCCCGGCGATGCGGTAGGTGTCGTCCAGCTGCCCGAGGCGGATGAAGGTGGCCGTGGCCACGATGGCCGTGCGGCGCTCCCAGAGGTCGGTCGAGCGGGCCAGCTCGTCCAGCACGTGCCGCGGCGTGTCGATCAGGTAGCCGCCGACGACGTCGCCCGCGCTGACGTCGACCAGGTCCCAGTTGTTGATCCGGTCGATGCGCCGCCGGTAGAGCTCGTACAGCTCACGGCGGCGCTGCTCCGTGGTGCGCTTCCCCCTCGCCTGCAAGGCCATGACCTTGAGGGCCCCGGCGCGCACCTCGTGCAGGGGGCTCTCCAGCAGGCGCTCGAGCTCCGCCGGAGGCAGGGCGGCGAACTCCCGGGCCAGGGCAAAGACCTGCCCCATGCGCACGCCCATGAAGACGTCGCCGGCGCCGTACTGCCCGGCCCCGGACTTGAAGTAGCGCCGGATCTTCTGCTCCTCCTCTGCCGAGCGGAGACGCTCCATCCGGGCCAGGAACTGCCCCGCGGTGGGGGACTCCGTCGCCGGGTCCGTCGCCGGCGGCGGCGGACCGGATTGGGGTTGCGCTGGTCTCGGCGGCACGTCACGCTCCCTTCAGGGGCGGTCGAATACGGCCTGCACCCGGGCGAGACGCCCCTCGGCGTCGTTACGCACCGCCGCCGCCTGGATGGCGTCCAGGCGATCGCCCATCACCAGGCGCTGCACGGTGACGGCGGCCGCCCCCGGCGGGCGCGCCCTGGCGGCCGTGGCGACCGGGTCCTCGTCCCACAACATCTCCCGGAACCCGGCCGCCCGGATGCAGGCACGCAGCTCGGCCGGGGTGAGCAGGAAGCTGGCCTCCGGGCCACTGGCCCACATCAGGGGGAAGTGCGGTGGCTGCGCCCGCCCGGCGGCCGGCTCCTGGATGGCCAGCCGGCCGCCGGGCCGCAGCAGGCGGTAGAAGCCGGCGTAGAGCGCGGCCTTCTCGGCGATGTTCATCCCGCTGTTCTGCGTCCAGACGACGTCGAACCTCCCGGCGGCGAACGGCAACGCCAGGGCGTCCGCCCGCAGATGGTGGACGCGCTCGCCGAGGCCGGCCCGGGCCGTCAGGTAGACGCCGGCCCGGACGTAGTCCTCCGTGACGTCGGCCACCACCACCCGGCAGCCGTACTCGGCGGCGAGCACCCGCGCCGCGCCGCCGAGGCCCCCGCCGGCGTCCAGCACCCGGTCCCCCGGTCGCGGTCCCAGCGCCTCGGCCAGCGCGCGCGAGGCGCCGATGCCACCGCTGTGGAAGTGGTCAAGGGGCGCGAGGGCGTCGACAGTGAGAAAACCAGAAGAAGGGGAAGAAGGAGAAGAAGAGGAATGAGATGAAGTAGAGGGGGAGAATGAGGAAGAAGGGGAAGTAGAGGGAGAGGATGAGGAAGAAGCGGAAGAAGAGGGTTCGGGGAGTGCGGCGGCGAGCGCCGCGACCAGGCCCGGGCGTAGCCAGTTTTCCCGTCCGGGGAGGGGGGTGCGTTGAGACATCGTCTGGGGTGACGGTAGCAGGAGCGGCCGGGTGCAGTAGAACGTGCAGTCCCGAAACTACCTTTCTTATGGGACGAGTCGGGCCGGACGGGGCGAAGCGGCAGAGCACGACCATGCGCGGGCAGGGCCATCGTGAGTGACGACGGCCGTAACGGGGCGAGCGCCCGAGGAGCACGATTACGCGCGGGCGGGGCCGGCTGGCAGGCTACCGTCCCGCCGCGCACGGGGTCGGTATCGACGCCGGCGATTCGAGGGCCAGGGTTGCGGCGGGAAGCGACGGTCGTGGCGTCGCCACCGTCCGATCCGGGGCGCCGGTTGAGGCCGCATGTGCCCCGGTTCCGGCTCCGTCTGCTAACGTTCCCTCGGCCTGGTGCCGGCCGGCCGCGGTGTCCGAGTCCGTCGGAGCGGAATTCGCCGCCGTCGAGGCGGATGCCGTGCGCGGCGGGCAGAGTGCCGGTCAACCAGCCCTGCCCGCGCATAACCGTCTCTTGTCTTTCCCTGTCCCGGCGGCGGCTCTTCCGATCCGGCCCGCGCATAACCGTCTCTTGTCTTTCCCCGTCCCGGCGGCGGCCCTTCTGATCCGGCCCGCGCATAGTCGTGCTCTGCCTCGCCCTTTCCTGGCTGTTGCCCTTCTGATCCGGCCCGCGCATAGTCGTTACTTGTCTTCCCCCGTCCCGGCGGCGGCCCGTCCGGTTCGGACAGTGCGTAGTCTTGCTCTGCTTCGCTTCGTCTCGTCAAGGAGTTCAAGATGCAGCACCCGTGTGCCGGTTCCGGCTTCTCCCGGCGGACGCTGGCTGTGGCCGGCGGCGCGCTCGGCGGGGCGGTGCTCGCCGCGTGCGGCGGTCCGGTGCCGGGCGGGAGCCAGCCCGCCGGCGGGGCGCCGAAGCCGGTGACGTTCCCGGAGACGCTCTACGTCACCACGATCAACAACTTCACCACCAACGACCCCGCGTTCCTGGCCAGCGTCGACGAGTTCATGAAGCAGCGCAACGTGAAGCTCGAGCTGACCCCGGGGAGTAACCAGGAGGTGATCACCCGGATCGCCGGGGGGACGCCCCCCGACGTCTTCCGGCGGGACGCGGCCGCGTTCCATCAGCTGGTGTCGGAAGGGGGCGCGCGCGACCTGCAGCCCTTCTTCCAGGCGGCGAAGGACGTCAAGCTGAGCGACTACTACCCGCACCTGCTCAAGGGGCAGACCTTTCAGGGGAAGCTGGTGGCCGTGCCGGAGGACTTCCAGCCGGCGTCCGTGCTCTACTACAACAAGTCCCTGCTGGGGAAAGCGGGCGAGGCGGCGCCGTCGCCGGACATGGCCTGGCCCCAGTTCCTGGAGCTGTGCCGCCGGCTGACCAAGGGGGGCGCGGAGGTCGCCGACCAGTACGGCTACGCCTTCCCCAAGTGGACCTACGAGCAGTTCGTCTACAACGCCGGCGGGCAGACGGTGGACAGCGTGGAGAGCCCGACGAAGTGCCTGCTGGACTCGGCGCCGGCCCTCCAGGGGCTGGAGTTCATGGTCGACCTGCAGCACAAGTACAAGGTGATGCCGGCGCCGCAGGTGATGACCCAGGCCGGTCTGGCGAGCGAGAACAACTGGTTCCTGGCCGGGCGGCTGGTGACGCTCAACAGCGGCACCTGGACGACCGGGGTGTGGAACCAGTCCAAGGAGAACCTGGACTGGGGGATGACCCTGGCCCCCAAGGGGCAGGACGGGAAGTGGCACTACGCCACCGGCGGCGCCGGCTGGGCTATCCCCGCCGCGGCGAAGAACCCGGACGCCTCCTGGGAGTGGCTGCGCTGGCAGTTCGGCACGGCGGGGTGGCGGGTGTGGCTCTCCAAGCGCGACCCCAAGACCTTCTGGCTGCCGGCGCTGCGCGCCCTGGCCGAGGAGGACGCCAAGCGCCTGGAGACGATCTACCCCAACGCCAGCCAGGTGGTGAAGAGCGCGGACTACATCTGGTTCCGGCCGGGCGGGGCGCGCTGGGAGAAGGCGAACACGGAGATCGTCGGGCCGGCGATCGCCTCCCTGCACGAGAACAAGGCCCCGGTGCGGGCGACGATCCAGGACGCCGTGCAGCGCGCCAACGCCGTGCTCGCCGGCAACTGACGCGGTCCGGGGTGAGCCCAGACGCCGGCGGGGCGGCGACCGGAAGGGGGCGGGCGTGAGTGGTGCGAGCGGCGCGAGCGGCGCGAGCGGTAAGGACGGCTTCGCGCGCGTCCACCCCCTCACCCGGGCGGCGTGGCGGTCCTGGCTGGCGGCGAATCACGCCACCGCCCCCGGGGTCTGGCTGGTCGCCTACAAGCAGGGGACGGGGAAGCCCCGGGTGACCTACGACGAGGCGGTGGAGGAGGCGCTCTGCTTCGGCTGGGTGGATAGCCTGGGGCGCCGCCTGGACGACGAGCGGACGATGCTGCTGGTCACGCCGCGCCGGGCGAAGAGCGGCTGGTCGCGCCCGAACAAGGAGCGCATCGCCCGGCTGGAGGCCGGAGGGCGGCTCGCCCCCGCCGGGGCGGCGAAGGTCGCGGCGGCCAGAGCGGACGGCTCCTGGGAGCTGCTGGATGCGGTGGAGGCCCTCGAGGTGCCCCCGGATCTGGCGGCGGCCCTGGCGGCGGACGGCGGGGGCGCCGCCGGCTTCGCCGCGTTCGCGCCCTCGGTGCGGAAGCCGCTGCTGCAGTGGCTGGTCACCGCCCGGCGGCCGCAGACGCGCCGGCGGCGGATCGAGGAGATCGTGCGCGGCGCGGCCGCCGGGCGCAGCCCGCTGGCCCGGCCGCGCCCGGGGCCCTGACCGCTCCCGCACCTCCCTCCTCGCCCTCTTCTCCCTCGTCTCCCTTATCGCCGCCGGCCGGCGGGCCCCTGGACGCGCCCGCCGGCGGCGGGCTACACTCCGTTCCCGCTCAGACATCTGATATCTGATGGAACACCCGAGGCCCGCCCGGCGCGTCCCCCTCTACCGCCAGGCGCAGGAGCAGCTCAAGGAGTTCATCCGCCACCGCAACCTGGTGGCGGGCGATCCCCTGCCGCCCGAGGCCACCCTCGCCGGCGAGCTGGGGATGAGCCGGCTCTCCCTGCGCGAGGCCACCAAGAGCCTCGAATCGCTCGGCGTGCTCGAAGCGCGCCAGGGCGAGGGGATCTTCGTCCGGGCCTTCTCCTTCGAGCCCATCCTGGACAACCTGCCCTACGGGCTGTTCGTCTACGGCAAGTCCCTGCGCGACCTCTTCCAGGTGCGCCTGGGGCTCGAGGAGGGGCTCATCGGGCTGCTGCTGGAGCGGGTCACGGCGGCCGATCTCGCCGCGCTCGACGCCCTGGTGGAGGAGATGGCGGCGAGCGCCCGGCGCCGCGAGCCGATCGTCGAGGCCGACCGGCGCTTCCACCTGGCCCTCTTCCGCCCCCTGGAGAACACCCTCGTGCTGCGCCTGATCGAGCTGTTCTGGGAGGCCTACCACCGCCTGCGCCGGGAGACGCACCCCCAGCCGTCCGATCCGCGCCGCGTGCACCGCATCCACGCCGCCATCGTCGACGCCCTGCGCTCGGGCGAGCGGGCCGCCGTCGACGCCGCCATGGCCGGGCACTTCGCCGTCATGCCCCCGGGGATCGACGCACCCATCGTCGCCCCGGGCGGGGCGGCGCCGCCCCCCCGGGGCGACGATGGG
>DATLLM010000318.1:0-3331 GCA_035537855.1 Chloroflexota bacterium
GGCGGCGAGCAGGGCGCCGCCGGTCTGCCGCTCGGCGGCGAGGCGGAGGGCGTGGCGGCGGGTCGAGGGGCTCGCGCTTTCCATCTTCGGCATGCGCAGCACGATACTGCCTGCGGGCCGTCTCGGACAACAGACGCACCGCACAAGGATTCCGCCGGCGGACCCGATCCGGGCGGCGGACAAGATGCCGGCGGCGGATAGAATGTAGGCGACATGTCTGCGCCATCGGTCGAGACCCCTGTCGCCCGGGGCAGCGGCCCCGCGGGCGACGTCATCCGCCTGTACAACACGCTGACCCGCAGGGTCGGGGTCTTCGAGCCCCGGCGGAACGGCACGGCGGGCCTCTACTCCTGCGGCGTGACGGTCTACAACTACGCCCACATCGGCAACCTGCGCACCTACCTCTTCGTCGACCTGCTCCGCCGGGTGCTCGAAGCGGACGGCTACGCCGTGCGCCACGTGGAGAACATCACCGACGTCGGCCACCTCACCTCGGACGCGGACGAGGGCGAGGACAAGATGGAGCGCGGCGCGCGCCTCCAGGGCAAGACGGCCTGGGAGATCGCCGCCTACTACACCGAGGCCTTCCGCGAGGACCTGCGCCGGCTGCAGATCCTGGAACCGACGGTGTGGTGCCGGGCGACGGACCACATCCCGGAGATGATCGACCTGATCCGGGAGATCGAGAGCCGGGGCTTCACCTACCGCACGAGCGACGGCATCTACTTCGACACCTCGCTCTACCCGGACTACGGGCGCCTCGCTCGCCTCGACCTCTCCGGCCAGCAGGCCGGGGCCCGGATCGGCCCCAACGACGAGAAGCGCCACCCCCAGGACTTCGCCCTGTGGAAGTTCTCGCCGCCGGGCGAGCAGCGCCAGATGGAGTGGGACAGCCCCTGGGGGACGGGCTTCCCGGGGTGGCACATCGAGTGCTCGGCGATGTCGGCCAAGTACCTGGGGATTCCCTTCGATCTGCACACCGGGGGGGTCGACCACATCCCCGTGCACCACACGAACGAGATCGCCCAAACCTGGGCCGCGACCGGGCAGCTGCTGGCCAACTGGTGGCTGCACGGCGAGTTCCTGGAGATGAAGCAGCGCAAGATGAGCCGCTCCTCGGGGGACTTCGTCACCCTGCAGACGCTCATCGACGGCGGCTTCTCGCCGCTCGACTTCCGCTACCTCACCTACCAGGCCCACTACCGCGCCCACCTCACCTTCACCGACGAGGCCCTGACCAGCGCGAAGACGAGCCTGAAAGGGTTGCAGGACCTCTTCGCCGCCCTGCCCGTCCCTGTCCCCGTCCCCGACGCGGGCGCCGGCGCGCCGGCGCCCGACGCCGCCAGCCTCGCCGTCTTCCGCGACGCCCTGCGCGACGACCTCAACGCGCCGCAGGCCCTGGCCGCCGTCTGGAAGGTGGCCCGCGACCGCGAGCTCGACCCGGCCGTCCGACGGGCGACCCTGGTGCAGATGAACGCCGTACTGCCCCTCGGCCTGGAGGCGGCGCAGCCGGCGCAGACGGCGCCGCAGGAGGCGCCGGACGAGGTACGGGAGCTGGCCCGGCAGCGCGACGCCGCGCGCAAGGCGCGCGACTTCGCGCAGGCGGACGCCCTGCGCGGGCGCATCGCCGAGCTGGGCTGGGAGGTCCGGGACACCGCCGCGGGACCGGAGTTCCGGCCCCGCTGACGGGGCGTCGCCGGTCCTCCGGTCTCCGGTGCCGGCCCCGATCCGCGGCGCGGACGTGCGGCACACCGCCGCCGCGCCGCCGGAGTCGCTCGTCGGGACGAAGCGCCTCCCGGGGGTGGGCGCTCAGGCGTCCTGAATCGGGAAGCTCACCTTCGCCGTACCGGCGGCGCTGCTCTGCAGGATTCCGAGCAGGAGCTCGAGCACGCGCCGCCCCGCCTCGGGCGGTGAGACGAGCGGCGCCGCCTCCCGGCCCGCCTTCTCCGCCTCGATCCGGGCGATGAGCTCCTCGATCCCGGCGCGGAGGCCGGCCGAGGTGGTGTTGGCCTCAGGCAGGAGCCAGCGTACGGCGTGGCTCTTCCCGCCCTCGGGGGTCGCGGTCTGCCAGACGTCGGCGGCGCCGCTCGCGTCGTCGACGCGAATCCGGCCCCGGTCGCAGTAGAGGTGGAACTCCCACCCGGCGAAGCCGTCCTTCGAGGCGTTGATGAAGGCGCGGACGCCGTTCTGGAAGTGGATGTAGGCGCTGCCCCCGGGGTCGAAGGCGGGATCGCGGCCGCCGTCGCCGGCGTACTTCGGTCCGTACTCGCGGTGCTCGTCGTCCAGCTCGGCGACGACCCAGGCGGGATCGGCGTCGGCGAAGAAGGCGACCATGTCCAGCAGGTGCGTGCCGTTACGGAAGAGCATCGCCCGGGGGCCGCTGAGGGTGGCCACGATGCGCCGCAGGGCGCCGACCTCGCCGGAGCGGATCAGGTTGCGCGCCTGGTGCCAGATGGGGCGCCAGCGCCGGGTGTGGTCGATGGACATGACGACGCCGTTGGCCTTGCAGGCGGCGATCATCCGGTCGGCGTCGGCCAGGGTGGTGGCGATCGGCTTCTCGCAGTAGATCCCCTTGACGCCGGCCTCGGCGGCGTCGACCACGATCTGGGCGTGGCGGTGGTCGGAGGTCACGACGCTGAGCAGGTCGAGCGAGCCCTCGCCGAGCATCTGGCGGTAGTCCGAGTAGGTTCGCGCCTCGGGCCAGGTGGCGCCCCAGCGCTCGACGAACTGCTCGGTCAGGGCGGGGACGAGGTCGCAGGCGCCGACCACCTGCGTGCTGGGGATCTGGGAGTAGGCCGAGGCGTGGGACCCGCCGTGGTACTCCCCCAGCACCCCATCCGGCGCCTTGCCCGCGGTTGAGGCGGCGATCCCTGTCAGTCCGACGATTCCTGCACGATACACGGCCACGACTCACTCTCCTCTCCCGCGTAGGCATCGCCCCGCGGTGCGCCAGCGGTGCCCCTCCGGCTGACCGAACGCGCGTCAGTTGGTCGCGGTCGGCGTCGCGCCGGTGGCGGGCGCAAGGGTAGCGCTTGCGCCCCCCTGTGTCGGCTGGGCGGCGGCGGCGGCCCCCGCGGTGGGCGTGGCCGCGGCCGGCGTCGCCGTCCGGATGGCGGTCGGGCTGGGGAAGTGGAACACCGTCGGCGTGCGCTGCACCGGTGGGGTGCTCGTGGCCGGCGCGCTGGCCGGGACCGGCGTACCCGGCGGCGTGGCGGCGGGGGCCGCGGCGCCGGCCGGTGCGGCCGCGGGCGTCCCGCCGCCGGCGGGCGCGGCGGGCGTCGCCGCCGGCGTGGATGCGCCGTTGGAGGACTCGGCCGGGGCGGGGATGCTC
>DATLLM010000319.1:0-5135 GCA_035537855.1 Chloroflexota bacterium
GGCGAGCCCCCCAATGAGCCACTCCATCAGGCGCAGCACGAAGGTCAAGGGCAGGCGGATGAACCACAGCCAGCGCCAGATCAGGGGGATCTGGTCCGCCGTCTCGTCCGAGAACGAGGTCGGCAGCAGCAGGGCCAGGCCCAGCCCCAGGGCCATCAAGGCCACGCTGTACCCCAGCCAGCGCCGGGCCAGCCCGGGCTGCACGGCGACGCCACCGCGCAGCCAGCCGGCGCGCAGGCGGTCCAGGCTGGTCTGGCTGGCCAGGATCAGGCCGAGCAGGAAGTAGATCAGGACGACCGGGATCACCCCGGCGACTTCCGGCCGCTCGGGGTTGCCCAGGTCCTCGGGGTGGACGAGGGAGAGACCGGTGAACATGAGCACGAGGCAGCCGCCGAAGATGAACAGGCGCATCAGGTGGCGCCAGGCGGCGGCGTGGTCGGCGAAGCGGTAGGGGGAGGTCTCCCAGCTGGTCAGGGCCGGGTTGGCGGCGTCCGCCCGGGCGCTCGCCTCGGCCGGCTGGAAGGCCAGGGTGCCCAGGCTCTGGGCGACGGAGAGGGCCGCGTCCCAGACGAAGAACAGCAGGATGATCCCCCAGGCCAGGGCGGCGTCCCAGAAGCTGATCGGATCGCGCACCCAGCCGGACACGTCCCTGGCCAGGGCGCCCGGTCCCTCCAGCACGGAAGGCAGGAGGCGCACGAGCAGCAGGAGGGGGATCAGCAGGAGCACCCAGTCCGTCAGGCCGTAGTCGGTGTACTTGCGGTAGTTTCGCCCGTCGCGCCGCCCGCCGAGGGCGGCGCCGGCGCCGAAGAAGAGGGTGGCGAGCAGGAAGAGGCTGATGGTCTGCGAGGCCCGCATCCCGCCGGCGCTGAGGGCCCGGGTGAGCGACCAGGCGACGCAGGCGAACATCCCGGTGGCCAGGTAGCGCTCGACCGTCAGGTTACCGGCCCACGTCCGCCCCCAGCGCGAGACGCCCGAAGGGAGGGGCTCGCCGTCGGTCGGGGCGTCCGCGCCGGCGTCGCCGCCGGCCACCCACACGTCCGGCGGTCCGGCCGGGGGCGGCGCCGGCAGGGCCTCGGGGTCGATGCGGTCGGTCACGATCGGCCCGGCGGCCCGGGCGGCGGCCAGGGCGCGGCCGCCGCTGTCGGGCCGGCGGGGCGGGGCGTCTCCGTCCCCCCCGGCGGCGCCGCCGGCCGGCGCCGGAGGCTTCCCGGGCAGACCGCCGTCGTCCCAGGTCCAGAGACGCGGGCGGCGGGCCGGGGCGGGCTCGCCGCCCGGGCCCGCCGTCTCGCTCGCCTCGCTGCGGCCGGACTCGCTCATGCTGGAACCGTTTGGCGACCTGGGGCGGCTTGCGGTGGCTTGTGGCGACCTGTGGCGACCTGCCGCGGGCTCAGGCGGTGACGTTGATCCGGTGCTGATCGAACAGGGAGGCGTCCGCCTCGCTGCGCACCTCGTGCACCTGAAACCCGAGGGCGGTCATCTCGGCCGGGAAGGTGTCCCGCATGCCGAAGCGTACCAGGACGAGGACGACGGTGAAGCCGGCCCGGCGCAGATTGACCAGGGCCTCGACCAGCCCCATCGCCCGGCCCCAGGTGACGACCACGATGGTGCTGCCCCAGGGGACGCGGACGGACTGCTGGCGCAGGAGCGACGAGAGGGGGTAGCCGTTGCGCGGCTGGGCGCGGGCCAGGGTCTCCATCATGCGCATCAGCTGGGCCCGGCCCTTGCCCGGGGGGACGGCCAGGGTGGGGCGCATCAGGGAGGTGGCCTGGCTGCCGGGGAGGGCGAAGCCGAGCTCGTCGACGCCGCGGCGGTCGATCTCCCAGGGTTGCGGGGCGCTCAGACCGCGGGGCGCGTCCGGGAGGTCCTCGTCCTCCGCGTCGCCGGGCTCGGCCGCGGCGCCGGGGCGCTCGGAGGGCGGGGCGGAGGCGGCGCCGGCGGACGCCGCGCCGCCGGGCTGCCGGTAGCGCGCGGCGGCGTCGCGGCCGTTGCTGATCAGCCCGACCGGCTGGCGCAGCCCGGCGAGGTGGTTGGCCAGGCTGGCGGCGACGGTGATGGCCAGCTCCATGGCGCCGTCCGCGTAGGCCAGATCGTACTCCTCCTGGTTGAGGTTCAGGACGAGCATGGTGTCCAGGGTGATCGCCGGCTCGAACGTCTTGACCTGCAAGCGGCCGAGCGCGGCGCTGACCTTCCAGTTGACCTTGCGCAGGCTGTCCCCGCGCAGGTAGTCGCGCACGCCGGAGACGCGGGAGGGGTCCTCGTAGATGATCTCCGAGGTGCGCAGGGAGCCGAAGGGGCTCTTGGAGGGGAGGCCCAGGCGCTCCAGGGAGAGGATGCGCGGGTAGACGGTCAGAAAGGAGGGCGTGGCCGTGCGCAGGCTGCGGCTGTAGAAGCCGAAGACGTCGCCCAGATCGACGCTCAGCGGCCCGATGGGGTAGTAGCCGCGGCGGCTGGCGTGGACGGAGTACTCCAGGGTGCGCGTCTCGCCGGCCAGCAGGGAGACCACGGCGCGGAAGGCGTCCCGCTGGGCGAGGCGGGCGGGGAGCTTGTCCTCGACCCGCACCCAGGGCAGGGGCAGGCGCCCCCCGTTGGTCACTTTCAGGCGCAGGGTGACCCGCTCGTCCAGGAAGGCGTGCCCGGCGAAGTCGCGCTCGATGCGCAGCTTGCGCCAGGCGCGCCAGATCCACAGCCGGGCGAGCAGGGCGACGAGCAGGAAGAAGTAGAGGATGTAGTAGAAGAAGTCGATGCGGAACGAGGCGGCGAAGAAGACCAGCAGGGCGCCGATGAGCAGGAGGTTGGGCACTCAGGTCCTCACCCGGAGGTCCGCCGTCCCGCGGGCTTGCGCTCCCAGCAACCGGTCGTCCACGGAACTGCCGGGCCGCGGTTCAGGCGCCGGCGGTTGCGGGCGCCGCGGCGATGGCCAACTCGGTGTTCTGGAGCACGGCGTCGAGGATCGATTCGGACGACCGCCCGCGCAGGGTGGCTTCGGGGCGCACGATCAGGCGGTGGGCCAGGGTTGGCCCGGCCAGGTGCTTGACGTCGTCCGGGATGACGTAGGTGCGGCCCAGCATCGCCGCCCGGGCCTGGGACGCCTTGTACAGGGCGAGGGCCCCGCGGGTGGAGGCGCCGAGGGTCACGTCCGGGTGCTCGCGGGTGGCGCGGACGATGGCCAGCACGTAGTCGCGCACGCTCTCGTCCACGTGAATCTGCCACACCCGGTGCTGGTGCACGACCAGCTCGTTCGGGTCGACCGCCTGCTCGAGCTGCTCGATGGGGTGCCCGGCGCGGAGGGCGTCCAGGATGCGCCGCTCGTCCTCGAGGGCGGCGTAGCCGAGGCGCAGGCGGATCAGGAAGCGGTCGAGCTGGGCCTCCGGCAGGGGGAAGGTGCCCTCGTACTCGATCGGGTTCTGGGTGGCCATGACCAGGAAGGGCCGGGGCAGCACCCGCGACTCGCCGTCGACGGTGATCTGGCGCTCGCCCATGCACTCCAGCAGGGCGCTCTGCGTCCGCGGGGTGGCCCGGTTGATCTCGTCCGCGAGCAGGACGTTGGAGAAGGCCGGCCCGGGCCGGAACTCGAACTCGGTGTTCTGCTGGTTGAAGACGGAGACGCCGGTGACGTCGTTGGGCAGCAGGTCCGGGGTGAACTGGATGCGCTTGAAGGAGCCGCCGAGGGAGGTGGCGAAGGCCCGGGCGAGCATCGTCTTGCCCGTCCCCGGCACGTCCTCCAGCAGGAGGTGCCCTTCAACCAGCAGGGCGACCACCACCAGGTCGATCGCCTCGCGTTTGCCGATGATGACCCGCTCGACGTTCGCCGCCAGCCGCTCGCAGAACCGGCGCAGCTCGGTCAGGTCCGGCCCCCCGGCGGGGACCGCCCCGGCCCCGGATCGCCCCTCTTCCACTACCTGCGGACTATAGCACGCCTGTCCTGAATAGCTGGACCTGCGATACAAGCGGCCGGCGCCGCCCGGGAGACTCAGGCCGGCGCTGCGGCCCGCGCCCCGGGGGCGCACAGGGCCCGCGCCGCCTGCTCGAACGTGACCGCCCGGCTGGCGTAGGTGTGGTCGCGCAGGGCGCGCCGGCGGGCCCGCTCGCCGACCGCCCGGGCGGCCGCGGGGGAGACCGTCTCGACATAGCGCACCAGGTCCTGCGGGCCCCCGGCGACGAGGATCTCCCGCTGCGGCTCGAAGAAGCGCTCGACGCCCTCCCAGGCGTCGGTGACGAGGCAGGCGCCGCAGGCGGCGGCCTCGAAGACGCGCGTCGGCGGGGAGAAGCCGGTGGCGGCCATCGCCTCCCGGTTGATGTTCAGCACCAGGCGGGCGCTGCTGTTGAGCACGGGGTGCAGGGGGGTAGGGCAGTGACCGATGGCGCGCACGTTGGGGGGCAGGGGCAGACCGTCCCAGCCGGCGCCGCCGAGCACGAAGGTGGCCCGGGGGGCCCGCCGGGCGGCCTCCAGGAAGAAGTCCCGGAAGCGGGCCTCGCGGTCCGGCAGCCGGTTGCCCATGAACAGGACGTCCGCGGCGTAGGCCGGATCGGGCGCCACGGGGCGGTAGTCCCCGGCGTCGACGGCGTTGTAGACGGGGACGACGCGGCGGGCGCCGATGGCCCGGTAGCCCTCGACCACCGGGTCGCCGCCGCCGTAGGTGAAGACGCAGGCGAAGCGGGGAATCAGGGGCCGGAGGTACGAGTCCGGGGCGGCGCACTCGGCCAGGGTCGCCGGGGCGTCGACGTCCCAGAAGGCCACCGGGACGGCCGCCCGCCCGGGGCCGGGGCCGGAGCCAGGGCCGGCGGCGAGCCACTCCTCCATCTCCCGGTCGTACGCGCCGGTGTCGTTGCACTTGACGATCAGGTCGGCCTCCGCGCGGGCGGCGCGCAGCTCGGCCTCGAGCGCCGGCCAGCCGGAGACGACGCGCACCTGGCAGTAGGCCGGATCGTCCGGGAGGTCGCGGTTACGCTGGCGGTCGTAGATGTCCTGCTCGACGAAGCGGATGCGGTGCCCCCTGGCGTCCAGGGCGCGGCACATCCCCCGGTAGTAGGTGGCGGCCCCGTTCCAGTAGGCCGAGACGATGCTCGAGCCGAAGACGACGATGTTCACCGTTCCCTGCCCATCGGCCGTCAGTCGCCGGCGGCGACCTCGGGGC
>DATLLM010000320.1:0-3383 GCA_035537855.1 Chloroflexota bacterium
CCGCTGACAGCTACACGGCGGCGAGCCCTGTGGCCTGATGCCAGGTGGCGAAGCGGGTCTGCACCGTCTCGTGATACTCGGGGGCTGGGAGGCGGTGCCGGTGGGGGCGGAAGTGGTCGGAGATCAGGCCGAAGGGCGCGAGGAACTGCTGGGCGTGCCCCGACGACTTGAAGCGCTGGAGCACGCGCTCTCGTCGGCGAGTGGGGCGGTGCGAGTGCTCCGCTCGGTTGCTGCGTCCCTTGTGCCGCCGGTGCTCCACCCCGGGGAGCACGCGGCGCAGGGCGGGCGGGTAGCTGGCCAACTTGTCGGCGATCACCGCCCGCGGCCGGTACCCCTGCCCCTCGATCAGGCGGCGCAGGAAGCTTTCCACCGCCTGCTGGTTGCGACTAGGCTGCACCAAGATGTCCAGCAGATTCCCTCTTGGTCGACCGCCCGCCACAGCCAGTGCTTCCGCCGGTTGATCTTGAGCGGCACCTCGTCGAGATGCCACTTGTCACCCGGACGGGGGCGACGTCGGCGGAGCCCGGCGGCGAACGCCGGGCCGAACTTCCGGCACCACCGCCGAACGGTCTCGTAGCTGACGGGGATCCCCCGCTCGGCCAGCAGCTCCTCCACGTCGCGGTAGCTGAGGAGAAACCGGAAGTACAACCAGACGGCGTGGCAGACGATCTCGCCCGGGAAGCGGTGCCTCTTGGAGAGCGGCGACGGCTGCTGCCCTGCGGAGTCCTACGGCACGCCGCCGCCAACACGCCAGAGGGTTACTGTGACAGTGCCGTCTGACGGTGCTGAAGAAGGGGTGGCCGATCGGTGCGCGCTTGCTCCTCGCGGGGTTCCGCTCGCGCTCATGTGGTGGTAGGCGTGGTGGCGGGTGCGGACTCGCGCAGCGGCGCGGCGCCGGCGATCCGGAGCTGCTCCCAGGGGGTGGCCGCGGACGGCGCGGCCGTCGGGACGAGCCACTCCGCGACGTCGTCCGCCGATTTCCCTCGCCCCTTCCGGTCCGTCCGGCCTTCCAGGTAGAAGTACAGGGTCGTGCGGGGGTGGTTCAGCAGCGGGTCGAAGGCGTTGAGGGCGACGCGGGCGCCGCCGCCCTCGTGGCGCAGCGCGTCGTTGACCAGCCAGGTGATGTACTCCAGCGACCGGAAGCCCGCCCGGGTGGGGGCCACGTCGAAGACGATGATCCACTCGCCGGCCGGGCTCTGCCCGCGCCGGGGGTGCGCGTGGCCGCCGCAGGAAGCGGTGGTCGTCACGCCTTTGAAGGTATTCAGCACGGCCACGAGCTTCCTGACCGGCTGATCCAGCTCGTCGAGGGGCACGGCGCCGCCGACATCCCCGCTGCTCCCGCTGCTCCCGCTGCTCCCGCTGCTCCCGCTGCTCCCGCTGCTCACGATTCCGCTCCCTTGAGCCACCAGGCGGGGACGCTGTGGCCGTACCCGTTGGTGCCTATGATCGTGACCGGCGCCGCCCCCGGCCGGAAGCGGACGCGCAGGTTGGGTGGGAAGCCCTCGCCCCGGTCGAAGCGGCGGATGTGCGCCTTCGCGTTGTGCGTCCACTCCCCGAGCGTGGGGTTGCCGATCAGGCCCTTCCTCGCCGGCGTCTTGGACGGTACCAGCACCGCGCCGCCGGTGCCCACCCGCCACCGGCCGGCCAGCTCCGGGAACGCGGCGTCCAGGGCCCGGGCGACGACGCACTCGTCGCCCTTGGTGATACAGCCGGCGGCGATATGCCTCGCCCTCACGGTCACGAAGAAGTGGCGGCTTAGGGGGACGGTCTTACACATCGCGTGCGTCCTGACATCGGGCCGATGGTGGCGGATCGGTGGCGACCACCCCTGCCACGGCGACCTGCTGGCCTTCCTGGCCGACGCCCTCCCCGAGGGGCGGCCGGGGGGCGACGCCATGCCCTGCCTGCGGGCGCTCTTGGCCGGGGGGCCCGACCGGTACCCCGAGCAGGTGGCCCGGCTGCGAGGCCAGGGAGGGTGCTGACGGCGCGGTGCTGGTGGCAGCGTCCGAGAGGCGGGCCGAGCGGGAGCGGGTGCTGGCGGTCGTCGCCGCCGACCGCACCGTCGTCGAGCTGGAGGGCGCGCCCTTCCGTATGCGCCCTTCCGTATGCGGTCGTGCGCCCGGCACGACGCCTTCGTGCTGCTCGACCCGGCGACCGATCCGGCGGAGCGCGCCTCGACGTGGGACGGGTTCGACCGCGACGGCAAGCGCCGGTACGCGATCGGAGCCCGGGCCCGTGCGGGCCGGTGCGGGCCGGTGCGCCGACCCGCGACGCCGGGCGGCCGCTGCGCCGCCGGCGCCGGCGGCCGGGTCAGCCCTATTGGCCCCCCGCGTTCCCCTGCCCGTCCCCGGGTAAGGGCTGCTGCGGCCGGTTCTGGCGAGGATGCTGGGGGTTGAAGGGCGGGATCGGCGGCCGGCCGCGGTTCCCGGCGGCCGCCGCGAAGCGCCCGAACATGGCCGCCGTCTTGGCCACCCCGTAGGCGTAGCCGGCGGGGTTCAACGACTTGTCGTCGTTGTCCTCCCAGCCCTCCATGAAGTACGGCAGCCTCGTGTGCCCGTCCAGCCCCGGCGGGGGGTACGGCGTGTCGTGCCCCTTGCCCTTGGCGCCCTCGCCGTGCGACCCGCGGTCGGCGGAGACGTGCGCCGCATCCCCCAGCCGGTTCAGCGCCTCGTCGGTGGCGGCGTTCTCCGCCGCCCCGGGCACCCCGGGCCGCGTGTCCAGCGCCTTGATGGCCTCGGCGATGTAGTGGTCCTCCTGCGCCAGGTTGCCCGCGGAGGACGCACCCTCTGGCAGCTTGTAGTCGCCGAACTCGGCGTGGTTCGCTCCCTCGCCGAGGATGCCCCGGGCGGGCAAGGGGTCCCCGAGCGCGTAGGGCTTCTGCTTCGCCGTCGGCGTACCCCGTCCCCCTCGGGCCGGCCCTTGCGGCGAGGACAGCAGCGCCTCCGCGCCCCGGCCGAGCGTGCTCATGGCGATCGAGCCGCCGAACATCAGCAGCGTGGGGAGGCGGCCGACGTTGTGCGACTCCCGCTCCGGCCCCGCGGTGACTTGGGGGAAGAAGCGGTCCATGTTCACCGAGGCGTCCCCCAGGCGGTCGGCCACGGCTTCCGATTTCTTGTAGCGGCCGTCGTGCTGTCCAAAGACCCTCGCCAGCTTCTCCCCCTGGCCGGACTGGGCCAACCCGGCCTTCGTCGAGGAGTTGTGCTCCTCGTCGTGCCAGCGTTGCACCTGCGGCCCGCGGCCCGGTCCCGCGCTCCCCGCCTGGGGCAGCAGGCGCTGGACGGCCTGGTTGCCGTACGCCCGCTGCAGCCGCAGCACCGCGGCGGCCGCCGCCGGCAGCGCCGGCTCCGCGGCGGCGGCCGCCGCGGTGCTGCGGCTGCAGCGGG
>DATLLM010000321.1:0-4829 GCA_035537855.1 Chloroflexota bacterium
GGCGGGCGGTGGCGCTGGTCAAGGGCTGGCCGCGGGTGGCCGCGTTCTGCGCCTACGCCTACAGCCAGGAGGACGACTACCCCGACCTGGGCCTGATCGCCCCGGACGGCAGCGCCACCGCCTCCTGGGTCGCCTACACCCCGCCCGCTGGCCGGCGGGGCCCGGCCGGACGCCCCGGCCGCCGGCCAGACCGGCAGCTCCCCCCGCGAGAGGGGTCTGGGGACTGCGTCCCCAGGAAGACAAGACTCTTCCCTTCGTCGGCGGCCCCGCCGCCGTGATGTCATAGTTATGCAGGACGAGACGATGACGGTGACACAGGGAGCGCGGGGGGGCCACCGGTGAGCCCCGCCTTGCGCCGCAACCTCCAGATCGGGGTCGGCGCGGCCGTCAGCCTCGTCTGCCTCTGGCTGGCGTTCCGGGGGCTGGAGCTGGCCGAGGTCGGCCACGCCCTGGCGGGGGCCCGCTACTGGCTGCTCGTCCCCGCCCTGGCCCTCTACTTCGCCGGGGTCTGGGTGCGGGCCGTCCGCTGGCGGCGGCTGCTCCTCCCGGTGGCCGCGGTGCCCAGCTCCCGGCTCTTCCCCATCGTGGTCATCGGCTACATGGCGAACGACGTGCTGCCCGCCCGGCTGGGGGAGGTGGTGCGCTGCTACGTCCTGCGCCGCCGGGAGGGGGTGCCCACCTCCGCCGGGCTGGGGACGGTGCTCCTGGAGCGGGTGATGGACGGGATCACCATGCTGGCCCTGATGGCCGTCGCCCTGCCGTTCCTGCCCTTCTCGCCCGGCCTCTACCGGCTGATGGCCGGGGCGGCCGCGCTCTTCGGCGTCGCCGTCGCCGTGCTCGTGGTGCTGACCACCCGCCCCGTGCTGGCCGCGCGCCTGGTCACGGCCGTCACCCGGGCCTTCCCCGAGGGCCCGCGCGAGCGCCTGGCCGGCTTCGCCCTCTCGTTCTTCAGCGGCCTGGCCGCGCTCGGCGGCGTCGGGCCGACCCTGCGCATCTTCCTGCTCTCCTGCGGCGCCTGGCTGCTCGAAGCGGGGATGTACCTGGTGCTGATGTTCGCCTTCCCGATGGTGCCCTCGGTCCCCCTGGCCCTGCTGACCACGGCGGTGGCCAACCTGGGGACGCTGATCCCGGCCTCACCCGGCTACGTCGGCGTCTTCGACTTCCTCGGCCGCAGCGTGCTGGGGCAGTTCGGCGTCCCGGAGGCGACCGCCCTGGCCTACGTCCTCGTCGTCCACACCGCCCTGGTGCTGCCGGTGACCCTGCTCGGCTTCTGGTACACCTGGCGCCTGGGCGGGCTCAGCCTGCTCCGCCCGGCGACCGGGCCAGCGACCGGGCCAGCGACCGGGCCAGCGACCGGGCCAGCGACCGGGCCGCCGGCCCCGGCGAGCGCCGCCGGCGCGGGCCCGGCGCTCGAGGGAGCGCCGGGGGCGCAGGACGTGCAGGAGATGCAGGGGGCGGCCCGGTGACGGCGGCGACCGTGACCGCCCCGGCGGCGGCGGCGGCGGCGGGCGCCGCGGCGGACGGGGCGCTGCGCGTTGGCATCCTGGGCGGCGGCGCCCTCGGCCTGGCGGCCGCCCTGCGGCTGGTGCAGGCCGGCTGCCGGGTCACCGTCCTCGAGCGCGAGGCGCGCCTGGGGGGGCTGGCCGTCGGCTTCCGGGTGGGTCAGAGCGATCTGGAGAAGTTCTACCACCACATCTTCGGCACCGACACCGCCGTCACCGGCCTGATCGCCGAGCTGGGCCTCAGCCACCGCCTGGTGTGGGCCCACCCGGACACCAGCGTCCTGTGGGGCGGCCGGCGGGCCGGGCTGGACTCGCCGGCGGACGTGCTGCGCTTCCCCTTCCTCCCCCCCCTGGACCGCCTGCGGCTCGCCGCCTCCCTGGCGGTGCTCAAGCTGGCCCCGAACGAGCGCCCCTTCGCCGGGCAGACGGCGGCCGCCTGGATCCGCCGGGTGATGGGCCGGCGCGTCTACGCCGTCCTCTGGGAGCCGCTGCTGCGGGGGAAGTTCGGCGCCCGGGCGGAGGAGATCGCCATGAGCTGGTTCTGGAGCCGCATCCACGAGCGGACGACCAACCTGGGCTACCTGCGCGGTGGCTTCCAGCAGCTCTACGACGCCCTCGGCGCGCGCATCCAGACGCTCGGCGGCCGGGTGCTGACGGAGACGGCGGCCACCTCCTTGACGGCGGCCGGCGGCGCCGGCGGCGCCGGCGGCGTCGCCGTCGAGACCACCGGCCCGGGAGGCGCGACCGGCCGCCACGTCTTCGACCGCCTGCTGGTGACCCTGCCGACGCCCCTGTTCGCCCGGCTGGCGGCGGCGCCGGGGGGCGCCGCCCTGCCTCCGGACTGGATCGCGCGCTTCGTCGACGGCGGCCCGGACCACTACGCCGCCCACTGCGCCGTGCTGGCCCTCGATCGCCCGCTGCTGCCGGCCGTCTACTGGCTGAACGTGAACGACCCCGGCTACCCCTTCCTCGCCTTCGTCGAGCACACCAACCTGATGCCCCCCGAGGACTACGGCGGGCGCCACCTGATCTACCTCGGGAACTACGTCCCCCCCGGGGACCGGCTGATGACCGAGCCGGCGGCGGCCACCCGCGAGCGGATGCTCGCCGCCCTGCCCCGGCTGCGCCCGGACTTCGACCCCGCCTGGGTGACCGACTCCTGGATGTTCAAGGCGCCGTACGCTCAGCCCATCGTGACCACAGACTACCTCCGGCGCCTGCCCCCGCACGCGACCCCCCTGCCGGGGGTCTATCTCGCCAACATGGCCCACGTTTATCCTCAAGACCGCGGGCAAAACTACAGCCTGCGGCTGGGTCAGCGGATGGCCCAACAGATCCTCGCCGGCGCGGCGCGGCGGTGAGGGTAGGCAGGAGTGCGATGAGCCTGTACGCCCTGATCATGGCCGGTGGGGTTGGGTCACGACTGTGGCCGCGCAGCCGGGCCCGGACGCCGAAGCAGTTCCTCGCCCTGGTGAGCGAGCGGACGATGGTGCAGGAGACGCAGCAGCGCCTCCAGCCCCTGGTCACGCCGCAGCGAACCCTGATCGCCACCGGCCAGGACTTCGTCTCGCTCGTCGCCGAGCAGCTCCCGGACGTCCCCCGGGGCAACGTCTTCGGCGAGCCGGCCGGCCGGGGGACGGCCGCCGCCGCCGGCCTGGCGGCCCTGCGCCTCCTGCGCGAGGACCCGGAGGCGGTGATGGCCGTGCTCCCCGCTGACCACCTGATCCAGCGCCCCGAGGTCTTCCGCGACCTCCTCGCCGCCGGGACGGAGGTGGCCCGCCGGGGGTGGCTGGTGACCCTGGGCATCGAGCCCACCTACCCCGAGACCGGCTACGGCTACATCGAGCGGGGCGACCTGCTGGGGCAGGTGCGGGGCTTCGACGCCTACCGCGTCGCCCGCTTCGCCGAGAAGCCGGACCTGCCCACCGCCGAGCGGTTCCTCGAGCTGGGCACCCACTCCTGGAACAGCGGCATGTTCATCTGGACGGCGGGGCGCCTGGTGGAGGAGCTCAGCCGCCACCTGCCGGACCTCTACGCCGGGCTCCTGGAGATCGACGCCGCCCTCGCCGCCGACCCGGCGGCGGACGTCGCCGAGCGCTGGTGCCGCCTCCCCGACGTGACCATCGACTACGGCATCATGGAGCGCGCCGAGCGCATCGCCGTGCTCCCCGCCGCCATCGGCTGGAGCGACGTCGGCTCCTGGGCGGCCGTCTACGACGTGGCCGCCCAGGACCGGGCCGGCAACGCCGTCTTCGGGCGCCACGTCTCCCCGGACACCACCGGCACCCTGATCGTCAGCCGGCGCCTGGTGGCCACCATGGGCCTCGAGGACATGATCGTGGTCGATACGGACGACGTCCTGCTCATCTGTCCCCGCTCCCGGGCGCAGGACGTCAAGCAGCTCGTCGCCCTCGTCCAGGAGCACGACCGGGAGCCGGCGCCGCCGCCCGGGGGCCAGACGGAGGACGCCGCGGCCGGTGAGTCCGGGTAGTCCGGGGCGTGCCGCCGGGCCGTCCGCCCCCGGCCTCCCGGCGGCCGGGGGCGCCGCAGGCGCTCTCCCGCTACGCCCTGGTGCTCCTCACCGCCCTGCTCGGCCTGGCCGCTCCGGTGCCCCGGCCGGCGCCTGAGCCGGGCCCGCCCCCGGCGCGGGCCCGGCCCGGCTTCGTCGCCCGCGACGGCGCCGGCTTCGTCCTGGACGGGGCCCCGTTCCGGTTCGTCGGGGTGAACCTCTACAACGCCGCCGGCGACCCCCGGATCTACGCGTGCGGCTCGACCACGGCCGACCCGGACGCCGACCTCGACGCCTGGTTCGCGCGCCTGCGCGCCGAGACCGGCGCCCGGGTGCTGCGCTTCTGGGCCTTCCAGAGCTACACCGCCGGGGGCACCGACTGGCGGGGCCTCGACCGCGTCTTCCGCCTGGCCACCGCCAACGGGCTGAAGGTCATCCCGGTGCTGGAGAATCAGCTCCCCGACTGCACCCGCGGCGGCCCCCGCCTCGACACCTGGTACGCCACCGGCTTCCGCCAGCCCGACGGCGGTTACCCCCTCTCCTACGCCGAGTACGTCCGCCGGGTGGTGGCGCGCTACCGGGACGAGCCGGCCGTCATGGCCTGGATGCTGATGAACGAGGCGGAGAGCCGCACCGCCGCCGGCGCGGCCCACCCCGAGCCGCTCTACGCGTTCGCCCGGGAGGTCGGCGCCGCCGTCAAGCGCCTCGATCCGGACCACCTGGTCACCCTGGGCGTCATCGGCAGCGGCCAGGCCGGCGTCGCCGGGACGAGCTACGCCCGCCTCCACGCCCTGCCCTCGATCGACTTCGCCGAGTAC